>JAEUTS010000047.1 GCA_016787005.1 Bacteroidia bacterium | reverse complement strand
AATTCCGGATGGCGATTATTTTTTAAAATATATTTATCAGCCTGGTCGTTAGCCGACTGAGCCACAGCAAGTGAAGCTATAGCCATCGCTGAAATAAGTAGTAGTTGGTTTTTCATTTTTTTGATGATGTTAGTGTTTAGTTATAGTGTTTTAAAAGTAAGGATTTGGTCTGTTAAATCAAAGTCCCCAAAAAACGGGGACTTTTGATAGTTAATTATTGAACTATCATTTTATGAGTGACGGAACCCTCAATAGTTCTGAGTGTGTAAAAATAAATACCGGCTTTCAATCCAGACGCATCAATTACTATTGTTTGATTGCCTGCAGTTAAATATTTGTTTTCAGATGCCAAAACCTTTTGTCCCATCGTATTATATACGTCAATAGATAAGTTTGTTGAGTTTTTTAATGTAATATCTACAAACGTTTTACCATTAAAGGGATTCGGATAGTTTGTGGAAGACTCCAACATCTCAATATCTTTTTTAATACCAACAATGCTGTTTGCAGGAAAACAATCATAATAGATTTCAGCCATTTTGCTGGGCGGGTTTGCAGCTGCATCTGGATTAGATGTGCCAATTCCATGTCCAGCAGCGTCATCGTTTTGATACATATAACTAATGCAGTTGTTTACATATCTCGCAACGGAAGGATAAACTTGTTCGAAGTTATCATCCGGATTGGTTCTGACACGTGTGCCCCAGGTTGCACCACCGTCCGGCGAGCCCATCAAAAAAACATTGCGTATTGCCTTATTGTTTCCATCATTAGTGTTTTCAATAAGGGCGTCATAAGCAAGATAGATTTTACCACTAGCATCAATGCCGGCGCTTGGGTGAGAAGTTAGTGAGCCTCCGAAAGTACCAAATGGGCGGCCGGTTGTTACAGTTGGCAATTCTATAACACCGCTGTTGTCAATATCTTCTAAACCCGCTATCATAACAGGCGGATTGGTGCCCATATTTTCATTCCAATACATTAATCCGGCAATGCCTGGAAAATAAAAATAGGAACCACTGTCATTAAGCGTTGGATTCGTCATTCTCATTCGGCCAAACCAAACGTGCGCTTTATCATTATTATCAAGTAAAACAGCAAATGATCCGTCATTGGTTTCAATTGTATCTATAACAGCATCAGCCGGAGGAAGGTCCGTTACCTGGCCATTGAAATTATCGAAAGGGAAATCAAGGATGATCTTTTTTGTCCAGTTAGAACCATTATCAGTTGATTTCATCAAAACCAGATCTGATGAAATACTACCTGCAACATATGCAACGGTGTTGCCTCTGGCATCAATGGCATAGCCATCTGCACCAAAGCCATTGAAACCATTGTTCAGACTATCTAAAAATGGAGATAACTCATTTACTTTATCCCAAGTTGTGCCGCCGTCCAATGAACGGCTATAGCATAATGCAGCATGTTGTTTATTGTATTTGGCGCCGCCAAGGGATTTGGGTGCAGTTAACGAGATCACATGCAGTGTATTATCAGAAGGGCCGCCTACAACTATCCGCGGCCAAACATTACCTCCAAGCGATGGTCCTGTGAGCTTTGTAGTATTCTCCGTCCAGGTACCAGTACCCATTGTATTGCGTGAAGCTAATTCAAGCTGTGAAACGGCAGTGTTATGACTGATAACAACTTCTTTATTTGCTCCCGTTACAGCTATTGAAGGCCAGCCCGTTCTTTGCGATTCTATACGTGCTGAGGGTTGAGCGCTCCATGTGGTTCCATTAAAATAGGCATACCCTGTACCACGGTCAGTTGCCGGATTAGTTGGAGAAAAAGTCCACACTGCAGCAACTGTTCCATCACTCTTTTTGAATAAGGCGTTACGTGTTGAAGCGTTTGTCTGAAGCTGATAAACGGTAGTGCCGATCTGAGAAGCAACCATTGATGAAGGAACCGCAGGTGCCTTTTTAGCATTGGAAACAACGGTTTTTGCTTGTGATACCGTTGGTTTCGTATCGTCAATTAACGTTCTGAAATTTGTTCTTACACCAACATTTGCGATGGAAGCAGGCAGTTGGAGGGGTTTCGAAGGAGCAGTAGTGTTTTGTGAATTGCCGTAAGAAACGGCGGTTAAACATACTCCAAGCAGTACAATTTGTTTCATGAAAAAATGTAGTGTTAAATTAAATAATAAAGGGCTTTTTTGTGCAATAGCTTACAATGTTACAAAACTTTAATAGAATAAAAAATCATTTTTTATCACAAAATTAGAAATCTGATTTATGCTCTCTGGCCTCGGTATTCGCAAAATTCTACTTCAAAAAGTATGGCGTTTTCCAAAAACAGCATGAATGAGGTTATTCGTTTTGGAAACGGCCTTTAATACGCAATAATTTTTAATTCTGTTATCCTAAGTTAGTGACAAAATTGCTTTTGAGTACCAGATTCCTATTAAACGGAGGGTACAGATTATTAAATGGCAAGAATGCTTTGACGAAAGGGATCATTTTGGTGTAAGTAAGAGAAATCAATTTTAATCAAGATATTGATTTTCAGTAAATTAACAATGTGATATTTTTCATCATTTTGTTAATTTCTGGGAAATATCACTAAAGCGCGGTAATAAAAGAGAAGGTCTTACTTTATCGTGTTTATAAAAATAGAAAACAATTATTAGTGTGGTGACCATGTATGAGGCGGATGAAATAAGGCCTGCCCATAAAGATGAATAACCATTCTTAACCGCAATTATACTTAAGCCCAGCGTAACCAGCAAACCCGAAAAGTTTCCCCACACTTCAACTTCATATTTCCCGATCCCGGAAAAATAGTGACCGACTATCAGGGCTATGTTATAAAATAAAACGCCGGGAATCAGTGTATAGATCACTTGTTTAACGTTGGTAAATTCAATGCCGAACAATGCGGTATAAAACGAGGCAGGTAATAACGCCATAGTAATGACGGCAAACAGGCATATCAGTAAGCTAATTCTTGTAAGATCTACCGTAAGGGCTATTGATTGTTCCCGATCGCCGCTATTGGCAATTTTAGCGTATTGAACAGACGATATACTATTACTGATGAGCCAAACCGATTCGGCCAATGAAACACCATTTGAATAAATCCCTAATTCACTATTCCCTGAAAAGCGGCTTAACAGGTAATAACTTAAACGCAGGCTTGTGAACTGTAAAATATGCCCGAGTTGATTTATGCCGCCTAATCTGAAGCAATACAGCAAAGCATCCGTAAAAATTTTATCTGAGTGTGTTGTTATCCTGTTTTTAAGAACAAAAAAAGTGCTTAATAGAAAAGTTAAGGAAAAACTGCAATAGAGTGTAAGTATGTATGCATCAACACTTTTTGTCTTAAAAACTGTCAGGAACATAATTAAAACGACAGTAATAGACAGGGCTTTAATGAATGAAAGAATATTTACAATTTTTATTTTTTCTTTACCGAGCAGTATAGTGTTGTTGATGCTGAAAAAGGAATCGATCATGGCAAGGAGTAACACGTGCTTTTCAAATTCCTGCGGTAAAATATTGAGAAAGTGAACAATTACGTAAACAACAGTGCAACTTATAATTGTCCAGGAATAACTGATAAGCAGCAGCGTATTTGTATTGAAGCGGGGAACGAGGTAAACCAGTGTAGCCCCGCCTACAATATTACAGGCAATTAAAAACATAGTAATGCTTGTGAGTACAAGACTCGCCTGACCTTTTATCTCTGCGCCAAGAAAGCGGGAGAGGAGAATAGCGACAAGCAGGTTCAATACCCCGATAAGCACTTTTGAAATGAACGTAAAAGTGATATTTTTAAGCATGCTGATCCAGTGCGGCTTTATAAGCTGAATAAAAGTCTTTGCCGATCATTTCATAACTAAAATGTTTAACGGCGTAGGACCTTAACTTTTGTGAAGAGTAATTATTGCTGTGTTCCATTATTTTTTTCATCGCCATTACCAGTTCATTTTCATTCCTCGGTTTTACCAATATGCCGTATTCTTCAGTTATATGTTCCGCGATGCCGCCTACATTGGTTGAGATCACCGGAACCCCACAAGCCATCGCTTCAGGGATTACACAGGGCAGATTTTCATAGTTGCTGAACAGCACAAGGCAATCGGACTTAGCTAATTTTTCAGCGACACGGGAGGTGGATTGTGTGCCGGTAAAAAAAACCTGATTGTTATATAATCCCAGTTTTTCTGCATAGGTAATATGCGGATCTTGTTTGCCGTCGCTTATAATGTGCAACTCAAAATCAGTCCTTATGCTTTTGAGTTTTTCGGTGGCCCGCAGTATTCCCGAAACATTTTTATGATCATCAACAGCGTGGGAAATGTGAATGAAGATGAATTTGCTGTCCTTACGTTCCTCATGGGCTGGTTTGAAAAGATCGGTATCCACTACATTTCCAACGATCCGGTAATTGCCTTTAATGCCATGACCGATGAGGGCGTTTTTCAGGTTTTCAGTTACCGGCATTAGCACTTTACTGCGATTGGCAATGAATTTATAAATGGCGTGTTGAAATGTATAAGGGTTGAACAATGGGTTAGAAGGTAAAAAACCGGTCCAGTTCTCTGTGTAAACGTATTTCAAACCTTCTCTCAACCTCAGGTACCATGCAATAAGCCCGGCCCTGATCAAAATGTTCAGGTGAATGAGGTCGGGTTTCCCTTTTTCCTCAACCAGTTTTTTGTATCCCAAAAGTGAAGCGTGAAGATATCTTCTGAACTTATGAATGGAAGAGAGTAATGGAGTAGTGGAGTCGATCTTTTTGTAGTACACAATAATAGTTAAAATGCCATTGATCACCTCAATGACCGGCTCATAATTTGAATTTTTCAGGTTCGGATCGGGGCATGCATAAACAACACTAACATCGCAAAATAAATTAGCCGCCTCGGCATGTTTTTGAACAAAATTACCAAGTGTAGGATCGGTGCGGTTAGGATACCAGCCGGGCAGAACAAGTATGGAGTATCCTTTTTTGATCATGAGATCTTTTTATACTTGAGGCGTATCGAGTTTCCAATTACAATTATATCGGAAAAAGCCATAGCCAAAGCGCCGATCATAGGATTTAAAAAGCCCATTGCGGCAATGGGAATGGCAACAACATTGTAAAAGAAAGCCCAGAATAAATTTTGCTTTATAGTAATAAGTGTATGCTTGCTTAAGTTGTGCGCAAGAACAAGCTGGGAAAGTGCTTTGTTGTTCAGTAAAATGATCTGTGCCGATTGGATGGCCGCCTGGGATGCGTTTCCGATAGAAATTCCGATCGTCGCTTTAGCCAACGCAGGCGCGTCATTGATCCCATCGCCGACCATTGCAGTAGACCCTTCATCAGATAACTGTTTTATTATGTTCAGTTTTTGTTCAGGACTTTGCCCACTGTAAACTTTACTTATTCCGGTCAGATCAGCGGCTATTTTACATTTGTCCGCAGTATCGCCACTTAATAATACGGGAGTTATTCCATTCGATTTAATTGCAGTTACAGTCGCTTTGGCATCAGGTTTTAATTCATCCTCAATGTCAATGGCAGCTAGCAAAGCCTCGTTCTTAATTAGATATATGTTATGTGAATTGTCAGCAGTTAAGGCGGAAGCAGTTTTATAGGAACCAAGCCTATATGTATTTCCTTCATTATCTGAAGCCGTAACACCAATACCTTTTTGTTCATTAATTTTCAATTCGTTGGTTCCATTATGAGTCAGTTGTAACTCCTGAACAATTGACCTGGCAATCGGGTGGGATGAACCGGATTCTAATTGAGAAAGAAGTTTTTTTACCTGGCCTTCATCTGCACCGTTAAACAGATGTATTTTTCTGATCCTGAAATGCCCGGTGCTAAGTGTTCCGGTTTTGTCGAATACAATGGTTTTAATTTTCGCGAAAATTTCGAGTGTGTTACCTCCTTTGATAAGTATGCCATTGCGGGCTGCCCTGCCAATGCCCACCATAAGCGCTGTGGGTGTGGCTAAGCCCATAGCGCAGGGGCAGGATATAACAAGTACTGCAATACTGTTCAACATCGCTTTTTGAGTTGATAAATCAAATACAAACCGGGAAAGTGTAAAGGTTAATACTGAAATGACAAGAACCACCGGAACAAATATAGCGCTCACTTTATCGCCGATTTTTTGAATGGAAGGTTTACTTACCTGCGCGTTTTTAACCAATTCAATAATCTGAGACATGGTCGTTTCTTTGCCCACACGCTCAGCTTTCATCCTCAGGTTGCCATCAACAATAATAGTTCCGCCGGTTACAATGTCATTTACACTCTTCTCTACAGGAATACTTTCACCTGTAATGGCCGATTCATCGATCGCGGCATTCCCTTTAATAATTACTCCATCAACCGGTATTTTATCCCCCGTGTTTACCTGCAATACATCACTCTTATTTATCTGCCTGAAATCAACTTCAACCAGGTGTTCGTGATCGCCATGCATAGTTACTTTCATGGCTTTTGTTTCCTGCAGTTTTGATAATTCACGAATAGCGGTTGTGGTTTGGTTAACAGAGTTGTGTTCGAGCAGATTTCCGAGTAACACGAGGGTAATGATTGTCGCGGTTGTTTCATAAAACAGGTAGTTATGTATATTGTGCGTGCCATAAAACATAATTGTACCAATAAGACTATAAATGAATGCAGATACAGAACCTATCATAATAAGTACATCCATATTCGGAAACCCTGTTTTGATCGACCCCCATGCACTTTTGCCAAAGTGCATACAGCCAACAATAAATACCGGTAAGCATAGCAATAGTTGTACAATGGGGTTTTGCAAAAAAGCAAAGGGTAAAAACATGTGCAAGAACAAGGGTAGTGTAAAGGCAAGGCAAAAATAAAACTTCCGTTCAACAGTAGAGAGGCCGGTTGGCGGGCTAGGGATTTCGGTATCTTCAACAACTTTATAGCCCAAAGAATTAATAGTATTAACAATTGCAGGTAGTTTTCCGGACTGATCTAAGGTAAACAGGGCTTCGCCGGTTGAAAAGTTGACATTAACATGTTTCCCGCCATTTTTTTCAAGTGTGCGGGTTATGCCCAAAGCGCAGTTGGCACATGTCATGCC
>JAEUTS010000300.1 GCA_016787005.1 Bacteroidia bacterium | reverse complement strand
TATTACCCCCACACGACCAAAGTAAAGTAGCTGTTAATATTGAAAAAATAGCCTTTTGCATTTGCATATTTTGTGCGTTTTTAAAGGTAAATGAAATACACCAATTCGTTTTAGTTAAAATATGGCTATTTCAAAACTTGTTTACTTGTTTTTTATAACCTACAAATATATTTATTTAAACCATATAAACACCAGTTTTTTAACTACTTATCAAAGAGAAGTTGTTTAAAAATCGATTTCAAGCAAAACCGGACAATGGTCTGAATGTTTAGCCTCGGGAAGGATGGCGGCTCGTTTCAGCTTATTCTCGAGTGTATGGCTGATCAGGTTGTAATCAATGCGCCAACCCAGGTTTTTGGCCCTGGAATTGGCCCTAAAGCTCCACCAGGTATAATTGTGGGGCTCCTTATTAAAATGCCGGAACGTGTCGATAAAACCTGTTTTCATGAAATTATCGATCCATTCCCGCTCTTCGGGCAAAAAACCCGATGAGTTAGCGTTACTTACCGGGTTGTGTATATCTATTGGCTTGTGACATATATTATAGTCGCCGCAAATAATAAGTTTAGAACGTTTCTTTTTCAGGTTGTCGATGTACTTTTGAAAATCGGTCAGCCATACCATTTTAAATGCCTGCCGCTCCTCACCGCTTGAGCCGGAAGGCATGTATACACTCATCACCGATACATCTTTAAAATCGAGCCTCAATACCCGTCCTTCATCATCGTATTTTTTTATGCCGCAACCGTACTCCACATGATCGGGTTTGATTTTAGAAAAAACCGCGACACCGCTATATCCCTTTTTTTGCGCGGGATACCAATACATTTCGTATCCTAATTTTTGGATCGGAGAAGAATCGATCTGATCGGGATTAGCTTTTATTTCCTGCAGACAAACAACATCAGGGCCGGTGGCTTGCAGCCAATCGATCCAGCCTTTGCTGATGGCCGAACGAATACCATTCACATTATAAGTAACTATTTTAGCCATACTTCAATTTTAAAAAATTATTTTGCTCATTTCGGTTTATAAATACAACCGCTACCTGCTCCTGCAAACGAAGATATATGAAAATAAATGCCGTGTGTCTGATCGGGCCCGAATTTATTTAACTTAGTTTAAACCTTCGCTCCATTTAAAAGTCAAAGGTCAAATTTACTTTATATGAACACAAAATCCATTCTTTTTTTTATTGGCACAATGCTGGTGCTTCATTCCTATTCTCAACCCCTCAGCCCTAAAATTGTAAACATCCCGATGCGTGACGGGAAAACACTTGCGGCCGACATTTACCGCCCTGATACAGTAAATAAATACCCCGTGATCCTGATCCAGACGCCCTATAACCGTACTTTTTATCGCTGGAGTTTGCCGCTGGGCACAGGACTGAAACTAAGCACAAGTAAATATGCCTTTGTTATTGTTGACTGGCGCTGCTTTTATGGTTCCACTTCAGCCTGTGTAGCCTCACCCGACCGGGGAAAAGACGGTTACGATGTGGTGCAATGGATAGCTGCCCAATCATGGAGTGACGGCAAAGTAGGCATATGGGGACCATCGGCACTCGGCAAGATTCAGTACCAGACCGCTAAAGAAAAACCGGCCAACCTTGTTTGCGCGGCTCCCCTTGTAGCAGGTTCGCAATTTAATTATGATGAATATTTTCCGGGCGGAGTATACCGCACTGAATATGTTGAGCAACTGGACGCACTGGGCTACGGAATGTCGACTTCACTATTGGCAAATCCGGTGTATAACCTTACATGGCAATTTACCGAAAACGCAAATATGTACCCTGAATCGATAAATATTCCTGTATTTATGATCGGGGGTTGGTACGATCATAATATATCTGTGATGCTGCAATTGTTCGATAGCCTGAAAGCCAATTCACCTTTGGCCGTAAGAACCAAACACAAACTGATGATGGGACCCTGGGCGCACGGCGGGTTTGGTGCCGCTTATGTAGGATCGGGTAACCAGGGCGAACTCTCCTACCCCGGCGCGGCGGGCTGGAGTGATTCACTGGCCCTGCGTTTTTTTGATCATTATTTAAGAGGGGTTAATAACAACTGGGACAATGAACCTGTGATGCGCTACTTTCAGCTTGGCGAAGACAACTGGAACACCTGCACCACCTGGCCGCCTATGGCTTTACCGGATGTAAAATTATACCTGCATAAAAATGGTTTGCTTGACCCGGCAGCGCCAACTGCGGCAAAAGACAGCGCAATAATAATATACGATCCACTCGACCCATCGCCAACGTATGGCGGCACAACCCTGAAACAGGGGTTAAAACAAGGCCCTTACAACCAAAAAGATACGGTAGAAAGCAGGAATGATATACTGATCTTCAGTACACCCGTCTTAACTCAAAATGTAAAACTCAAAGGAACAACCAAAGCGGTATTTTATGTTTCGTCCAATCGCTTTGACACAGATTTCGCGATTCGTTTAACGGATGTTTATCCTGACGGGAGATCAATGCTGGTATCGGATGGAATACGAAGGATGCGTTTCAGAAAGGGATTTACGGCAGCCGATACTTCCCGCATTGTTCCCGGACAAATATACCAGGTGCAGATTGACCTTCCCTCCACAGCCATTACTTTCCTGGCGGGACACAAAATACGCATTGATATTACTTCCTCTAATTATCCGCGTTTCGACTCGAACCTGAATAACGGGAATAAAATGTATGTCGCAGGAGATACTTTGGTCGCGACAAACACTGTTTACTTTTCCAACACAAAACCTTCTTATGTTTCTTTCGCGTTTGAAAATTATCCGACCGGTGTAAATGAAATGACCTCCGATGCGTCACAGATCAATCTGTACCCCAATCCATCAAACGGCAAATTATTCATTGAACCCGAACAAAATTTTGCCGAACCTGTTCAGCTTGATATTTTCAGTTCAACCGGCCAACGTGTATACAGTATTTCGATGACAAATGGTATGAATAAAGAAAAAACAGAAGTAAACACTTCGAACTGGGATGCCGGAATTTACATGATAAGAATTACCTCAGGCGAACAAACATTTACACGTAAAATGATTGTTAAATAAAACTACGAGCCAAATAAACCTCGCTTTGTAATTTGTTACAATTGTCCTTATCGTGCTTGTCTCAGATTCTTTTGCTTGTTCTTAGGCGTTTTTTTGTATGATTTTTTTTTCGACTTCTTTTTCTTTTTTTTCTTCTTCTTTTTCTTGCCTTTTTTCTTTTTCTTTTTTTTCTTCTTTTTCTTCTTCTTGCCCGGCTTGCTGGCTGAGCTTATCGACAAGCCGTTTGCACTGGTTTCTTCAACACCATTTTCAACCATACGAACTTTATCTGATAACACCTTTGCTTCCGCACTGATCACATAAAAGCACAACAAATATGCGATAAGCCAGGTTGTAACTATTTTTTTACAGATCCTTCTAAACATATAATGTCTGTGAATTTTTCGTTGAATTTCAATTGCGCTTATTCAACTTTCAGTTGTTTACTTCAACTAATATAATAAAACATGTGCATATCAGTCTGAAATGAACAGGCTCAAACGTAATTAATGCGGGAGTCTTTTCTGAAAATAGCCGTAAATCCATGTTCCGGCAAGGGCGAAGAATAATGATACAATTGCAACCGAGGCTCCGCCTCCTATCTGAATATATATGGGGGCGGGACAGGTTCCGGTGAGTCCCCAGCCAATGCCAAAAAGTGCTGAACCAATAACAGTGCCTTTCGTAAATTTTTTCGGAAAGGTTTGGATTAATTCCCCATCCATACTTTTCACTTTAAATTTTTTCAACAGCAACACCGAAACGGCTGCCACAGGCACCGCTGTCATAAAAAATCCGAATATCTGGAAACCCTGGAAACGGAACATCTCCTGCATCCTGAACCAGGATACAGCTTCTCCTTTATATAGCGCCACGCCAAATACTATACCGGTTACCATATAAAGAAAATTTCTCATGCTTCTACTTTAAAATCAGTGGTAACAAAAAATTGGCCGATAATATCCCGAAAGCGAAAAATGTAATTACTGCAATAAGTGATGGCAGCTGAAAAGTAGCAAGTCCGTAAATACCATGACCGCTGGTACATCCTCCCGCATAGCGGGTACCAAAGCCGACAAGAAAAGATCCGCCGGCAACAATAAGCAGATTTTTCCAGGTGAATAATGTACCCCAACTGAATATCTCAGCAGGAAGAATACCCTGCTGATGAGACACGCCCATTGCGTTAATATCGCTAATTGTTGATGGAGACAGGACAGGCAGGTTCGGATCATTCAGAATAAAACCTCCTATAAAACCACCGATGAAAAGACCGGCAACAAAATACACTTTCCACATCCCGGCCTTCCAATCAAATTTAAAAAACTCAATGTTGGCCGGAAAACACATGGCGCAAAACTGCTTCAACGTGGATGAAATTCCAAGCGGTTTATTTCCGAGAATCAGCAAGACTGGAACGCACAACCCGATCAGGGGTCCTGATACATACCAGGGCCAGGGGTTGCTTATTAATTGAAAGAATGAGTGCATAATTGTACAAGAATGCACAAAGATAGCATTTTGCATTCAGAAAAATTTCGCCGGTTTTTAAAGTTAAAAATTGACGGAAGTGAGTTTATTTATCTTGGTCACTTTAAATTCTGTTCTCCTGTTTTGCTGATGTTCCTCCTCAGTGCACTCAACATCGTTCCTACACCTGTTCACCAATTTGGTTTCACCGTAACCTTTGTATTTTAAACGTGCGGGGTCAATTCCCCTGTAGACAAGGTATTCAACAGTTGCTTTGGCCCGTTTGTCTGACAATACCAGGTTGTAGTGATCGCCTGCACGTGAATCGGTATGCGAACCCATTTCAATATTTATATTCATATTATCTTTTAACAGGTGAACGAGCTTATCCAGCTCCATCGCCGCATCGGGTCGAATTTCCCATTTATCCAGATCATAATAAATGTTTTCCAATACTATAGGTTTTTCAATTACTATCTGATCCAATTCAAAATTCACCGTAAAGTCTTCGGAGTACTTTTTCCCTTTTGTGGAAACAGGAACACTTTGGGTGAAATAATTTTCTTTAGAGCCATATACAACATGATCGGTATAAGGCTTAAGCTTCAGCCTGTATTTCCCATATTTATCTGTCTGAACAGTAGTTTTAGAAGGTTTACCTGAACTTTCATCAACCAAAGCAATGGTCACATCTTCGAATGGGGTTCCTTTACCTTTTACTGTTACCACTCCGGATAACCAAAATGTAGGATCGTGTTTCTCAAACGCGTAAATGGCATCGGATTTGTTCCTGTTTGAAGAAACGGAACCTGTTTTTTTATCCTCATTCAGAACAAATGCGAAATCATCTTTTGTGGAGTTCAGCGGATAATTTAAATTTTCAACCTGCAACCATTCTTTCCTTTTCGGATCAAATGATGTGGCGAACACATCCAATCCTCCAAGGTTATTGTGCGCATCGGAAGAAAAATAGAATGTACCATCATCGCTCATAAAAGGAAACATCTCATTCCCGGAAGTATTTATTTCCTTACCCAGATTTTCAGGCTTACTCCATGATTTACCATCAAATGTGGATTTGTATAAATCCGTCCCCCCGTTTCCGCCCGGCATATCTGAAATAAAATACAATGTCTTTTCATCCGCAGCAAGACAAGGATGACCTACAGAGTATTCATCGCTGTTGAACGGCAACTCCTCCAACTGAACCCACTTGCCGTCCACCAGTTTTGCTGAGAACAATTTTAAATTATTCTCTCCTTTGGAGCTCTTCTTGAGCTTATACTTATAATAATTACTACGGGTGAAATAAACCACATCTCCCTGTTTATTAAATGTGGCAGGGCCTTCGTGGTAACGTCCGTTAATTTCTCCTTTTAATAACTGCGGACTCAACCATTGCCCATTCTGATCCTTTTCGGCCATGTAAAGATCGAGGTAAGATTTGCCGGTCCAGGGATTCTGACGTGACTTGTTCAATTCCTGCTTCTCAGCTGTAAAAACCAATCCGTTCTTATAGGGTACAGCCCCAAAGACAGATTCAAAATCCGTAAATTTCATTTCATTTAATGTATACAGTGTTGTATCCCTCATAAATGAATTCACAGAGTTGCATGAAGCCAGGAGCATTTGTGCAACTATATCCTCAGGGAATTCTTTTAAATATAATTTGAACCACTTTTTCGCTTCGCCACACTTATTTCTCGACATAAGTATTTTGGCATAAAAAAACAGGTTCGCTTGTCCGGACTCAGGATAATTTACAATCTCCTCAAAAAGAGGTTCTGCCTTATCCAGGTCATTTATAAGGCGATAGCAATTAGCCAATTTTATTTTCGCATCATGATTATCGGATCTCGAAAGAACTTTCTTATAATGTTTGATCGCTTTAAAATACTGGAAGTGGGCATACTCCCGGTTTCCTGTTTTATAATAATAATTTGTACAGCTAAAAAATGAAAGTATGACCAACAGGACAAGCACTTTTGCAAATATCTTCTTCATGTGTCAGAATTTTAAACTTAAAAGAAACGAGGTGTTTTTATACTGATGATGTCTTTCCCGAAATCAAACCCTATCATTATTTCATGAGTACCGGCTGAATAGCGTGACATTTTTGTGGTTGTAATGTCGTAAGCGTAACCAACCCTGAATCGTTTGTTTGTCTGGTATTCCAGCATCACAACAACAGCGTCGTTTGTACGAAAAGATACACCAAGCGCGATCTCATCAATAAACATCGCGGTAAGATTAATATCCACCTCTAAAGGCGCAGCCGTTTGATGCTTCAACAGAAATGAAGGTTTAATCTTAAGCTTTTCGGTTGCCTCATACACATACCCTGCCGTTAAATAATAATGCTTGCGGATTGCCGAAGAGCTTTCCATAGATATACTAAAATCACGTTTACTATCGTACGCAATGAGTGCCGGAATTGAAAATCCTGCGTACCAATTCTCTGTGTAATAATAAGTCCCAAACCCAAACTTCGGTATCAACGCACTTTTCTTTGTTCCAGTAAATGAAATATCATTGGCATCCCACACAATAAGATCACTGACCTTTGCTGTGTATTGAGACGCGCCCGCTTTAATACCGAGCCCAAGACTACCTTTACCGACTTTCAGAAAATAAGAATAGTTGGCATAAATATCGGTTTGGTTTGTCACTCCTATTTTATCATTCGCCAATATCAAACCAACTCCCATCTTCTGATTCATCAATGGACCATCCACTGCCAGGATAGAGGTCCTGGGAGCTCCATCAAAATTCACCCATTGCGAACGGTTAAGAAATGACGAACTAAAATACTTGTGACTGCCTGCATAAGCGGGATTTAAAAACAATCCGTTAAACATATACTGGCTTACCATCGCATCTTGCTGTGCATTTGCCTGTCCAATGCATGTAATGACGAGAATGAGCGCTGCTATTTTTTTTATGTTTTTCATAATGTTTATCTTCTTATATCAACATATCCTTTTAATGTGATCTTCTTGTCGCTTATTTCAAGTACCGCAAAATATGTTCCATCGGGCAAAAGTTCTCCGTTCAAACTCACTCCATCCCAATTATTCAGATACGGACCGGACTGGTAAACAATATTCCCCCAGCGGTTAAAAACAGTTAATTGATTATTCAGAGATATCTCCAGGCCATGCACAACAAAAAAGTCGTTTTTGCCATCGCTGTTGGGAGAAAAACCGGTTGGCATTTCAAATATCATCGGTTCGGAAAGCTCAATTCTGCCAACTGCCGAGCAGCCTTCCCTGTCTGTCACAACTACAAAATAACTTCCGGCCGGCAGGTGAGAAAGATCCTCGGTATTTGCACCATTTGACCACTTATATATAAACGGCCCCTGGAGCCCGCTTACTGTCAGATCAATTGAACCATCACCACTTTGATAGCCGCTTAGGTTGTGCCCTCCAGTATAAGTTGGACTGCTCAGGGTAATAGTAAGATAAGTCTGAGTGACGATAACAGTATCAGAAATTTTACAACCATTCGCGTCACTGACTTCTACAGTATATGTCCCACTATCCAATCCGCTAACATCCTCTTCAACGCTTCCGTTCGACCAGGAATACGTATATAAGGGAGTACCGCCTGTAACCGTAACATTAATTGCACCCGATTTTTTATCGCAAATGGTATGCGTTGATGAAGATTTCACATCAAGTGCAGCAGGTTCTGTAATTATAGCTGCTGAAGTAGTTACAACCGCACACCCGTTAACATCCGACACAGTTACGGTATATGTTCCAACGGACAATCCAACCGCTGTTGATGTAGTTTGAACAGGTAAAGTACTCCAAGTATAAGAATAAGTGCCGCTGCCCCCGTTTGCTACAGCGGTCGTTGAACCTGTGTTGCCTCCATTGCACAACACATTTGCCTGGGTCAATGTATTTATGGCAACACTTATCCCTTCCGAAGGTTCTGTAATAACTGCCACTGCAATGGCCACCAGGCCACATCCATTATTGTCTGTTACAGTTACAATATAACTCCCTGCCGAAAGCCCGCTTACTGTTGCAGTTCCATTTGCGGGATTTGTGCTCCACACATATATATAAGATCCGCTTCCGCCTGTTGCGGTAACAGTAGCGGAGCCCGTGCTGTAGCCTTTACACAATACATTGGTTTGTGAAGTAATGCCGGCCGCTAATACCTGCACAGGTTCGGTGATCGTGATGGAAGCTGTTACAGGAACCGCGCACCCGTTGTTATCGGACACTGTCACAGTATACACTCCGGCACTTAAACCGATAGCTGAAGCGTTCGTTTGCACCGGAGAAGTACTCCAGAGGTACGAATAACTGCCACTGCCACCAGCCGCGCTTACAAAAGCAGTGCCCGAGTTTCCTCCCTTACACAATACATTGCTCTGTGACGTAATGCCGGCGCTTAAAACTAACAGGGGTTCGGTGATGGTTACAACAGCGGTTTTTGGTATCGTACAACCATTATTATCAGTCACTGTAACTGAATAAATGCCTGCTGACAAACCGGTTGCTGAAGCAGTCAATTGAACAGGTACGCTGCTCCATACATAAGAATAAGTACCGCTTCCACCCACTGCTGTAACTGTAGCAGCGCCTGTGCTTCCCCCTTTGCACAACACATTGCTTTGCGAAGTGATGTTTGCGTTCAACACATAAGCAGGTTCAGTGATAGTTACAGTAGCTGTTTTGGGCACAGTGCATCCGTTATTATCAGTAACTGTTACGGCGTACATGCCAGCTGACAGCCCCGTTGCTACAACAGTTGTTTGAACAGGCACAGTGCTCCATGCATATGAATAATTCCCGCTGCCTCCTGTTGCACTTACAAGTGCTGTTCCCGTATTATCACCTTTACATAATACATTGGCCTGGGATGCGATCCCTGCTCCCAAAATAAGTGCTGGTTCAGTAATAGTTACAGTGGTGGTTTTCGGCACAGTGCATCCGTTATTATCGCTTACCGTAACAGTATAAATACCTGCAGATAACCCCGTTGCAGAAGATGTTGTTTGCACAGGTGCTGTACTCCAACTATATAAATAACTGCCACTGCCCCCAATGCCGCTAACTGAGGCTGTTCCGGTTTTTGAACCTTTACAAAACACATTTGTTTGCGATACGATACCGGCACTTAATACCAATACCGGTTCAGTGATCGCAGCAGTTGCAGTTTTGGGTACCGTGCAACCATTATTGTCATTTACTGTTACCGTATAATTACCTGCAGGCAACCCTGTTGCTGAAGCAGCTGTCTGTAAAGGTACAGTGCTCCAAGTATAAGCATACCCGCCGCTGCCCCCTGTAGCAGCTGCAGTCGCAGTTCCTGTATTTTCTCCTTTACACAACACATTGGCCTCTGATATAACAGCAACGCCTAACACAAGCGAAGGCTCCGTGATCGTTACACTTGCGGTTTTCGGCACTGTACATCCGTTGTTATCGGTTACAGTTACCACATACAAACCTGCCGACAACCCCGTCGCGGAAGCGGTAGTTTGTACGGGCATCGTGCTCCATGCGTACGAATAAACACCGCTTCCACCCGTAGCTGCAGCAGTTGCTGTTCCTGTATTTGCACCTTTACACAACACATTCGCCTGCGATGTGACCCCTGCGCTAAGTACCAGACCCGGTTCGGCAATGGTTACTACAGCGGTTTTGAATACTGCACAACCATTATTATCCTTTACTGTTACTGTATAGGTGGATGCTGACAAAGCAGTTGCTACGGGTGTTGTTTGCGGGGGTATGGTACTCCATATGTACGAATAACTGCCGCTCCCTCCGGATGCACTTGCAGTAGCTGTTCCTGTATTGCTGCCCTTACAAAACACATTGGTTTGCGTTGCGACTCCCGCACTTAATACAAGTGAAGGCTCTGTGATTGTTACTGTTGCGGTTTTAGGAACGGTACATCCGTTATTATCAGTTACCGTTACAGTATAAATACCGGCCGACAAACCTGTGGCAGTGGCACCTGTCTGCGCGGGAGATGTACTCCAGGCATAAGAATAATTTCCGCTGCCTCCAGTGGCGGTTATTGCAGCTGTTCCTGTATTTGCTCCTTTGCACAATACATTCGCCTGCGATGCAACAGACACACTTGAATTATACACCGTTACCGTTACCGGCAGCCTGTTGGAACTTACACAACCTCCAAGTGATGCAGGTTCCGCTTCCGCCACATAATAAGTTGTAACACCTGCAACCGAAGTTGATGGTGTTATTGACGTTAAGGGAGTTGTTGAGGTCAGGGAAGTATAATAATTTAACACATACGAAGGATTACTTGCTGTTGCTGTAAGCGGCTGTGCCGTCTCATTCAGACAATAAACAACATTGGCTGCGGTTGGTAAAGTTGTAAGATTACTTACCGAAATTGTAAATGTGTAGTAACATAAGCTCACCCCGAAAGGAATAGCAAAATAAGTGTGCGTTCCGGGAGTTGCGGGGAATGGATTGTTACTATCGTATTCGATTGAAGTAGGCGTGATATTATTGGTATTAAAGAAACGTAATCCGCCCGGAAATCCCGGAGCTATACTTGTGAGCGGGATAGTTGGCTGTGTATAATTGCAAAAAACAAAAGACCTGTTAGCCGGTGTACTCTGGCAATTCGCCGCAATATAGGCGGCTCCATCAATTGAGATTTGCAAAGGATCCGTAATCGGCTCACCAATACATACTCCTGATTTTTTATACCCCTGAATGAATGGCCTGTTGCTGAACGAAGTTCCGGAAATAGCTCCTGTACCGCTGCTCACGCCTCCCGACAGTGTAACAGTGGGCGGACAATCAGGATTTTTTAAAATATTACAATCTGTTGTGACCCTGAAATGAAAAGTAAGTTCGGCCAGCACCGAATCAGGATAACCTACCGGTGGCATGGGAAGTGTTCCAAAATCCCACACGATTGACCCTGTTAAACCCAGATTCGCATCATAATAAACATTATTGGGTGTGGGCAGCGGAGTGAAATTAATAACCGTAAGAGCGCTATTGGCAACATAAGTGGTCGTATAAGGTATTGGAACGATGAACTTTGTATTATTAATTGCCTCTGTTCCGAGGTTTCTCACCTGCAGCTTATACTCAATATCCTGTCCGGGTAAAACAGTCAGTGGACCTGTGCCAACCGGCACTCCGTTAATGTACTCCGTCGAAACAAGCAGCTCTACATCAGGTACATAAGCATCAACGGCCATTGCGATACAAAAAATAACATAGGTATCCTGTGTAGAACCATATTGAAATCGTGTTGATGTCTGATTATTGGTAACAACTGTATTGCCCGGGTTGGGAATATTAAACATAGCAATGTCAAGACCCGTATTATTCTGAAGACTTGGATTTCTAACATTACCTCCGGTATTCACTGAACCATTAAAGAAATTAGTTATTGTATTTCCCGAATGATTCAAATCAACCCAGGCAGTATTTTGCCAGTTACGGATCTTAAAATAATCACCCGGGATTCCAACATCGCCTTCCCCTGCCATCAATCCTAATTTAAGATTCACGGGACCAGCCTGCACAGTGTTAAAGCCTGAAACAGGAAGTTCAAAATTCACCGTGGCATTTCCCACTACATAAGCATGCCCGTCAAAAATGGTCACATCACGCCAGTTCATTTTCGAATTCTCATATACTACTATCATTCCCCAGCCGCCGTAGTAACCGGTCGCGTTACCATTTCCTTCTATCAAAGCCATATCGGCCACGGTATACTGCCCAATTCCATTCGCCTTTACATAAGAAGTTACTTCTATGTACGCCGAATACATATTGCCATAAATACCATCGGGGTAATAAATATTTCCGGCGTTGGCAACCAGCTGAGTATAACTTGTCTGTCCGGGTCCTTTAAGGGAGATGGTACGTTTGTTGTAATTTTTGGTAACGCTGCCCTTTGTTACACTAAAAGATTCCGGACTGGTTGAAGCATCACTTGCACGACCTGTCCAATACAAACCGGCATAAATAATATTTGAACAGGAAGGAATAGCTCCATTTTCAGTCGAAAAGCCCAATGTTGCCGAAGAAGAATTAAGCGTGTTGGGATCACCATCCACATCCACGTACTTCATTACATTGTTACTGTTATTTGTAGTGTTATCGTATGACTGAAGGGTAAGATTGGTATTTCCGATCATGGTATAATCACCCCTTATGCTATATATAAGTTTTGTAGGTGTTGCTGCCGAAGGACGTTGTACAAAAGATTTTATCACCTGCCCGTTAATATCACTCTTAAATCCCCACAGCGACAGCAAAGTCAAAACACTCAACTTTATGAAACCGCTATATTTTTTATTGAACCATTTAATATTCATAACCTGTATTTTTAAATTACTATTCGCTTGTTGTTGAAGTATATAGAATTTTGATCACTGAGTCTGCTTTACCATTTACCATCGCAGAAATTTTTTCCAACTCACAGGTATTATTATCACCCTGCCCGGCGCATATTTTAAAAGAGCATAAAAAATGAATGTACTTCAACTTTGAAAAGCCCTTCAGGTCAGCAAGCCGAAGAGCGCTTTTAAGATCTTCCGGACGTTCAATTTTAACACAAACCATACGAACCGATTTATACAATGCATTACCAGTGTATAACTGATCAATGGAAACGGCATCTGTAATGATTTTCAAAGGAACAGAACCTTCCTCTGCTCTTGTCAGTTCGCCTCTTTTAAGGTATAAAGCCGGCTGCAGGTCATTCACCAGGCTTTTTAAACGCACTCCTTCTTCCCTTTTTTCCTTATCAGGCGAAGTTTGCATCAGCGACAACTCATCATTCATCTTTTGTATTACCTGCGAAATTCCACTGACTGCAATAAGTAAAAACGCCATTGCGAAAAATACTTGTCTGAATAATTTTGAATTTTGAAGCAGCATAAGACTGAGATAAGGATTGTTTAATTGATTTTTATACTTACAATACAAATCTATCTCACATACAACAACCGGAGTATGACTGGCATCATTCAACTGATATGATATCAATCAGGTCACCTAAAAAACTTCGTAATTCCGATGATTCTAATAAAAAAATCGATCTTTTTAAGCGATCACGAATAGCATAAGTCGTTTTCGGAAGAATTCACCCTATTAAATGGGTGATTAGCGCAGGAATCGGTAAGCCGATAGCTATTGGAATTTAAAACAGATTCAAGAGAAACAATTGATTGAATTGCGAAGCAATCGTAAAAACTGAAAAAATTACCTGGCGAGACTGAATTGCTTTTCAGTAAGAAAACCATTTGGAGAGTATACACGTACATAAAAAGTTCCGGCACCCAGATCGATACTTGAAACGCCGACATCTCTTTTGTAGGAACCTTTTTGTACCCATTGCTTCAATGCAACGTACTTTACAGTATTATTATTTATATCCTGGATCATTATCCATATATACGTATCATTCTGCACAGGCACCTGTATATTTACATATTCCTCAAACACCTTACCTGAATTTTTATTGGCCCTTTTTATCGCCGCATCAATATCTGACTGTGAAACCCCTTTCAATTTTCCGGTATATTTTATTAACGCTGCTGTCAGACCAGTACAGGGAGCGTTAATATCCCACAGATCGTAATTATCACTTACGCACCATATAGCGCGTTGAACACAATATCCATCGGCGCTGCTATCGCGAACAAACTCCGTTAATTTCACCAGCTTGTCGCCGGCATTTTTTTTGAACAGGTACACTTCATTTTCCGAAGGAGACCTGTCGTGCGCCTCACAACAATAGCCATGCGCGTATTTGGCCGAGCGTTCATTGGGTGCTATTACAAACTTCATGTCTTCGGCGATGATCATGTTCTGCCGGGTTGAATCAAGAGGAGTGAACATTGATCCGCAGGGAACTTCTACTGTAATATTCTCTTTGCTGATATTCTGAATGGCAACACGCAGGTTGGTTCCATGCATCCCGCTAAAGCTTTCAACACCCTCCATGGAGCGCCAGCGAACCTCCAGTTTAATAATTTTTCGTTTTACAGCTTCGCGTAAACCGATCCCATCAGCTTCTATGCAAATAAGGAGGAATAGAACACCAAGGAATATTTCAATGTTTTTTTTCATAGCGCTTGCTGTAAATACAGTAACGCTATAGAGGAATTGATTATTGCACGATAAAACGTCCGGTATTTTTTAATTCACCGGCTCACTTAAAATTATCCCAGGTGTGACCCTTGTGCTGTCCTGTTTTTCCGGCTTTCGAAGTATGGCAGCCTGTTATTATTATCATAACTATAAAACAGATCAAAGCGGAAATATAAAATGGTTTTTTCATTTGCAGATGAATTTTAATGGAATTTTGTTTTCTAAATGTAATAAAGAAATCCTGAAAATTATAAAAATTCGCACTTGAAATAAGTCGATCCAAAGTGAAGCAGGCGACAAACATACAGACGATAGGTTCTTTTTGTTTTTATACGTAATTTCATTCTCACAGTTCAACTCCAGCCCTCTTGCAAATAGTAATTACTAAAATGAACAAGCACGACATATTAACGGAAGCCGATATCAAACTGCTCATCGACGCATTTTACAAAAGAGTCATTGCCGATCCCATAATCGGATTTATTTTCACAGATGTGGTGGCCCTGTCGTGGGAGAAACACATCCCGATAATGAATTCATTCTGGAGTTCGGTGCTGTTAGGAAAAAATACGTATTCCGGAAATCCCATGATCAAACATATTGACCTCGACAAAAAGATCATGCTCAAAAAAGAGCACTTTGATAAATGGCTGCAGCTATGGGAAAATACAGTTCAGGAAAATTTTACGGGAGAAAATGCCAGCGAGGCCATTTCAAGAGCAAAAAACATTGCATCTTTAATACAATTTAAAATTGAACAAAGCAGGTGAAATACCCTTCATCGTTTCCTTCGCGAAGTTTTTTTCTTAAGAAATAGCTTCAATCAGATAATGTGTTCCGTTAATTTCGATTGAATCGTTTATTTTTAAACCCATCAATTTTACCCCGAGCGGAGATAACGGAGGGATGGCCATTATTACCATTCCCTCAACAGAAATTTTCCCGAACGCTATACTTAAAAACAAATAACCCTTGTTTGTTTTTACCAGGCTGCCCCTTATTATCTGTGAAGAACTAAGACCGGGATCTATTTTTTCAAGCAAGGATTTTTGTTCCAACACTTCCCTGAGCTGCTTGCCAATAGATTCCTGCTCTATCTGTATCATCGCACGCCCTGTTTCGTGTTTATCACCGGCCGAACTTTTGGTATCATTCTTAGAGCTCTCACCCAACTCGTGAAGTATGGTTCTCAGCGAAAGGATTTTATCGTCCAACAGCGCAACACAGTACTCATATATCTTTTGTTTAACCTGCATATTTTCCGGATAATAAAAATAAAACCGGGTCGTGGCATTTGTATCCCGGATTATTTAAATTCCAGGAACGACTTTTCTAATGTTTGTAAAAACAACGCCTGCTCTTGTGCTCCCGACACCGCGTATTTCCTGTTAAATACAAAAAACGGAACACCCTGAATACCTAATTGCCGCGCTTCGTTTATATCAGCTATTACATCATCGGCGTATATTCTGTTCTCCAAAGCGACTTTCAAAGCAACGGTATCTAAACCAATCGCGGCTCCCAACTGAAGCAAGGTCGACAAGTCATCAATGTTTTTCCCCTCGGTGAAATATGCATGAAAAAGTCCTTCTTCCGCTTCGTTTTGCTTACCATGTACTTTTGCAAAATGAGTAAGGCAATGTGCATTAAAAGAATTGGCCACAATGGATCTGTCGAAATTATATAAAAGGCCAACCCTCTCAGCCATTTGGGTTACATGAGCGTTCAAACGCTTGGCATCCTCAATATCAATCCCTTTGTGCTCTGCCAGATACCGGTGGATGTTTTTGGACGGGTCGGTTCTCATATGAGGCGAAAGTTGGTAACTCTTCCATATAACCTGAATGTCGTCCCTTTTAGAGAATTGCGCAAGCGCATTCTCAAATTTCCGTTTACCAATGTAACAAAACGGACACATCACATCACTCCAAATCTCCACTTTCATTTTATCTTTTATTGCATTCATAACTATCTCATTTTTGCAATGGAAGGGTTATAAATATAACATAAAACAAAAGACCCCTGCAAAAGCAAGGGGTCTCAAAAATTTCATGTATCAAACTATCTGGTCACTCTTAATATTTCGCAAACTTAATCATCTTCGATCTGTCATCATTGTTAACCTTAATGAAATAAACTCCCTGTGCCAATCCTCTTGTATCAATAAATATGTTGTCCTGATTCAGGGGTTGCTGAAGTATCAATTGTCCATCTATACTGTATAACGACAGAAAGGTGTTTTTTAGAGCAAATGTTTGTTTAGTACTTACACTTACTCTTTCATTTGCGGGATTGGGAAAAATTGAAATTAAAAAATCGTCTCCGTTTACATCATTTTCAGGAACACCTACTGCTACGGTACCATTATATCGAACCACTATAACGGAAAAACCACCAGCCTTTTTCAAAACCGGATTCCCGATAGAATCCTTACCAACAATATGACAATACGAACAGGTGTCGCCAAATGGAGTTGTGATTTTTAAACATACATTATAAAGAGTATCCTTTGCGAATGTATGATTGGGTGTTTCGAGTGCAGATGAGGTTCCGTCACCAAAATTCCATATAAAACTAAATCCGGTTTGCGATGACAACGAATCCAAACTCAACTTAAAAGTATTGTCCGCAGAATTATAATGAGTACCGAAATATGACAAACACTTATCGTAAACATTAAAGTAAGTTCCTGTGCTTATATCAATGCTATTATATACTGTAACCTTGTATGTACCAATACGTGCACCTTGTGGAATGTAAATATTGACACTTATTGTCGTATCACTAAGCGCTGTGCCGGAGAGAACGCTGATAGTATCACTAATAATATTGGACGTAAAATGTAAAGCTAATCCTGCAGCCTGTTTAAAATGTGTATTATGTCCTATAATTGTTACATTCATCGTATCGCCTCTTTTTCCACCTGCGGGTGAGATCGAGGTCAAATAAGGAAATGAAGACCCATTTATATAAATGGCCTTATACAACACCAAGCTGCTATCAAGCGAATTAGAAATGGAAACATTGTAATACCCGGAATATACATTTGTAGGAACTGTAATACTACATTGCAAGGCACTATCACTTATAGCAGAAGTTGAATTAACTGTAATACCACCGGTAAAATATACAGTCGTCAGGCTGTCCTGCTTAAAATGTGTATGGAGTCCTTCTATTGTTACACTTAAAGTTTGTCCGCTATTAGCAGAACTTGGATTTACAGAGATTAATGATGGCCCAGATGTCGCAGTTACGTTTAGTGCATACATAAGCGTAAGGGCACCATCCATTGAATTGGTTACTGTAAGCGAATGATAACCAGTGGACGCACCTTTTGGTATTGTAATATTGGCAACAATAGAAGTATCATTTACAAATGTGATCGAATTAAAAACGATAGCACTGTCGCCCTGACTACGGGAGAATGAGAGAGTTGTAATTGCCTGCTTAAAATGAGTAAATCCTCCGGTAATGGTAACGTTTAAAGTTTGACCTATTGTTACAGAAATTACATTTAATGAATACAAAGATGGGGGATTAATTCCATCAACATGAAACCTGCCATATAAACTGAGGCTTCCGTCAATTGAATCCGTTACCGTAACATGGCGATTAAAAGTAATTTCGTTTGACGGAATCGTGATATTCGCCTGAACCAAGGTGTCACTAAGCACAGTGGTTGAATTCACAATGATACCTCCATCAAAAGATACTGAAGTAGAACTGCCTATACTAAAGTGTGTATGCTTACCTACTACAGTTACATTTATAGTTTGCCCGCTTTTTGCCGTGTCAGGACTAACAGATACTAAGGCAGGCGCCCCATTTCCAACACCATTTATATAAAACATAGTCAAATGCAAGACACCATCAATCGAATTAGTTACATCAAGGCTATAACTACCAGTAGGCGCATTCACAGGAATTGCCAGAACAGCCTTAAGGAGAGTATTACTCATAGCAGTTACCGAATCGGCCATTATTGTTGTTGGTGTTCCCTGACTAAAATAAAAACTTACAGAGTTGGTAACCTGACCAAAATGTGTATTGGTGCCGGTAATAGTTACTTCAAGCGTTTGTCCAGCATTTGCTGATACGGGACTAATAGAATCCAATTTCATTGGAGGAATTCCATTAATATGAAATGCACTTGGTAATGTAATGTAAGACGATGAAAAAGTACCCACTTGTACATCGTAATTTCCGGTAACGGCATTTGATTTAACAGTAATAGAGGCCTGTATAGATGTAGTACTTAAAACAGTTATGTTGTTAACCGTAACGCCACTACCAATCACAACTGTTGAACTCGACTGATTGAAATTTGTTCCCGATCCGGTTATTGTTACCGTTAGAGTTTGGCCGGCTGAGGCACTGTCTGGTGTGACAGAAACTAAACTTTGAGAAAATACAAAAACAGGGAGGCAAAATGCCAAGAGTATTATAGCTTTTTTCATTATGTTAGTTTTGAAAGTTCGGTTGAGCGTTAGCTAAAACATATTCCATGAAGTTAGCTCTTTTTGCTTTAGATTCAAAGTATAATTTTAGAGTTCGTTCTTTATTGTTTTTTAAGGAATTAAGCGTGTCAATGTATCTTAAATCATTTTTGCTGAATAATTGCAGTTCTATCCATGAATTTAAAATTGCAGGTAGAAATAATTTATATTTTTCATCAGTTGAATTGACCGAACAATTGTCAATTGTTTTGAACGCCTTCTCAAATTCCTTCCCATTAAAATATACCGCACTTAAATTTAACCGAGCCTCCTCAAATTCGGAAGAAATAGCCAAAGCCCTAAGATACATCTCTTCTGCTTTCTTATGATCGTTTAATTTTTCATAACAACTGCCAAGGTTATTTAACACATGAATATGATAGGGATGAATTAAGTTAGCTTGCTCGAAACATGTTTTGGCAGCCTCCATATTCCCTGAAGTAAATAAAGCAACCCCTTTATACCATACTATTGGGGCCGACATTGGATCTACCGAATAAAATAAATTAATTGATTTATCAGCCTCATCAATAAGTTTTTCCCAATTCGATTGTTGCTTAAATAAATACAATCGTTGTGTGTGATATGCTCCTGTTGCCCTTTTAATGCAAACCGTAAAAGAAAACAAAAGGGACAAAATAAGAAGTATAAAAAGTGCCGGACCTTTAATTTCGGACCTTGTAGGTGGATTTACCATGTAAACATTTTTATAATAATGGGCGGCAATTATTGCAAACGTTGTATACAACAAAACCTGATGCTCAATCCTCTCTAAAGGAAAGTCGACAAATGCAATAAGTAAATACCCAAGCACTGTCGCTAAAAAAATAAAAAACATCCAGTAATCTTTATTGCCTCTCCTTCTTTTAAAAATTCTTAATAAATAAAACAGAATGGTCGCAAAAATAAAAAGGTATGCAAGCAATCCCCAAAAACCGGTTTCGCAAAATACCCATAAATAATCATTGTGGGGTCGCTGGAAAGTGGTCATCCCGTTCTTCACTGCCGATTCAGCAAATTTATCCAAGCCGTATTTTGGAAATTCTATCTGCCAGTTACCTGCTCCAACTCCAAAAATAAAATTCTCCTTTATCATTTCCACCGAATTCTTCCATATCGCAATTCGTTCTAACGAACTTTTACTGTCGAATATCCTTGAAAATTTCTGACGGTTTAGAAATGTAAATCCGGATATAATTACGATAAACAAAAACAAAGTAACTGTCAGGCGGACCAGAATTCTTTTGCTTAAAACACGGTAACGAAAAAGCATAAATAAAAGGACGAAAAAGAAAACAACAAAGGCGACAATTACAGCTTTTGTTTGAACCAACCAGGTAAGCAGAAGTATTATAACTCCGAGTCCCACCAATAAAGCTTTGTGCCTTTTTACTTTTATTATTGAAATAAGAATAAATGGAAATACCAAAAACAAAACAGACGACAATAAATTTTTATGGCCGAATCTGGAATTCAGCTCTAACGCACTTATAAAGAAACTCTTTCCTGAAATTGACATTTCAAATAACTGTGACAATGCGATCACTGTAGATATTAGCCCAAACATAACGACAGCCCTCAAAAGATACTTGATCTTTAATTGATTTTGAATTATTAACAAAGTTGTAATCATAAAAAAATTAAACTCAATAAGAATTTTGGATAAAATATAAAAGCTTTCGGAGACTGTATTGGAGCGGTGAAAAGAAATAATACTAATAATAATAAACGATAAGAGAAAAACAAAAACACCTAAACGCAAAAAGGAGAAATCGGAAAATAATTTTTTCTGTTTAATATGAGAAAGAATCACGAGACTTATTCCAGAAACAAAAAAAGTGAGAAAGATTTGTCTGGGAAGTAGTACCGGATCAATAAGTTTATCGTAGTAAATCAGGGGTAAGAGTGAAAAAAAACAAAAATACAATTTATCAAAAATACCAGGCTTACTGTTTTCAACCATTATTCCCGGATCAGGTGATTTGCTCCCGTTTGTTGTGGTTTTCATTGCCAATTCATACTAATAAGCTTATAGCCAACAAATGTCCCTTATTTATATCTTATTACCAAGCAACAATTTGCATTCTACTATTAAATGTGGAATTTTACACAATGAAGGTCAACGATCTCCTCGTTAAACTCTGCCGTGTTTCAAAAGATGAAGCAAGCTCATTTATTGAAAACAACCGGGTTCAGGTAAATGGACGGAAAGCTGTGCAAAAAGAATACCTTTTGGAAACAGACGTTGTAGAACTGGACGGAAAATTATTACGCGAACCAGTTATTTACAAATATTTCGCCTTCTATAAACCCCGTGGTATTGAATGTACCCTGAACCCCGCTATTGAAAAAAACCTCCATGAGCTCATTCCTTTTCCGGGTCATTTTTACCCGGTAGGACGACTGGATAAACAATCGGAAGGATTATTGCTCATTACTAACGACGGAAATTTGTACCAACAAATCGCTCTCTCTGAAAACCGAAAAGAAAAAGAATACGAAGTGACGGTGAATAAAGTGCTCAGCGATGAGGCGATCCGGCAACTCGCATCTGGCGTAACAATTATGCGTGATAAAAAAACACGACCCGCTGTTGTAACACGAATTGACTCTAATTCCTTCAGGATCATTTTAACACAGGGCCTAAACAGGCAGATCCGCAGAATGTGTCATACATTAGGATTGGAAGTAAACTCACTAAAGCGAATTCGCATCTCATCTGTAAAACTGGAGGG
>JAEUTS010000031.1 GCA_016787005.1 Bacteroidia bacterium | reverse complement strand
CCGCGTCCATTGTATGGTCTGATCGGGGGCTCGTCATTCGGGTATATCTTACCAAATGATTGAACACCCATTTGCTGCATAAGCGCTTTCAATGGAGCATAATTAATGTCCTCAATTGAACACAGAGACCGGTATTGGGGTTTCATTTTAAAAATGATTGTTTTGCTCATATAATCTTCTCCTTCACGTATATTAGCAGGAAGTTCAAAGCGGGGAGTGGCGGACTTAATATTATACTGAGCAGTAACGTCGGTAAATATTGACATTGCTGCAAACGCAGCAGCTGTAGCAAGTTGGTAGTGTTTATTCATTTATTGCGGTTTTAATAATTTAATGCAATGAGATTGATTGCATTTTTCAATATCATTGTTTATCTAATGAAGATAATATAAATAATTTTAAAAAACAAGTAGATTTTGCAGTAAAAATAAGGAGTGTACCAGGCTTGAATATTTGATAGATTTATATAAGAAAATTCGAAAAAAGGGGATGGTGGCTGTCCTTGAAATATAATATTAGTCTTTAATATTACAGAGCAAACCTATTTTATAATTCCTTGTACAAAGGGATTTGTTGAATAAAGCTATAGGATGTGGTTTTATAGTCCATTTTGCAGCAAAAATGATTTATTCCATTTGTTACGATCAGATACTTCACTTTAAGTGAGAAATTATAGCGGGCAATCTGGTCAAAAGTATCCTGTGTTATACTCACCTGCGGGGATTTACATTCAACCAGGACAACAGGATTTGCAGCTTTATCGTATATAACTATATCGCTTCGCTTTTCAAGCTGGTTATAATTCAGTGGTTTTTCGAGTTGCATCAGAGAGGGAGGAAAGCCCTTTTGATTAATCAGATAATGAATGAAATGCTGCCGAACCCATTCTTCGGGGGTAAGAACAACAAATTTCTTACGGACAACATCGAATAGCTCTACATTCCCGTCCTTATTCTGGAACCTGAACTGGCATATAGGTAAGTTTAGTTTATGCAAAACGGACCGGTATTTAATACATTGGTGAAGCTACTATATTTTTCAGAAATAATATTTATCAATAAATATTATTTTGTTACTGTCAGTTCAATTACGCTTTGTACTTTCGAAACATGAATATGGAGTTCCAGCAGATCATGACCGACTTGAAAAAGAAGGTGTATCACCCCGTTTATTTTTTGATGGGGGAGGAGCCTTATTTTATTGATGCCATTTCGGATCATATTGAAAGGAATATACTTGATGAAGGTGAGAAGGAGTTCAATCAATCTGTTTTGTACGGTCGTGACGTAGATGTACTAAGTGTAATAAGCGCTGCCAAACGCTTCCCTATGATGAGTGATCTGCAGGTTGTAATTGTTAAGGAAGCACAGAATATCCGCGACCTTGTAGGACGGGATAAAGGGGAGGATACCAAGCATAAGCACCCTTTCTTAACTTATATTGAAAATCCGCAAAAGTCAACGTTGCTGGTTATTTGTTATAAGTACAAGAAGCTCGACATGCGTACATCCCTGGGGAAAAATATCGCAAAACATGCTGTGGTATTTGAATCAAAAAAACTTTATGACAATAAGGTGCCCGATTGGATAGGTAATTATTTGAAAGGTAAAAATTATTCTATAAGCCCTCCGGCTTGCATAATGCTTGCCGAATATTTAGGTACTGATCTGAGCCGCATTGTAAACGAGTTAGATAAATTAATGATCAGTTTGCCCGAAAAATCGGAGATCACTGTTGATCATATCCAAACCAATATTGGCATAAGTAAAGACTATAATAGTTTTGAATTGCAAAATGCTTTGGGAAGAAAGGACGTATTAAAAGCAAACCGTATTGTGAATTATTTCGCCGCAAATGATAAAGATCACCCGCTGGTTGTTTCTATTTCCACACTTTATGGTTATTTCAGCAAGCTGCTGACCTATCATTTTTTACCTGACAAGTCGAAGCCTATTGCTGCAGCAGCACTGGGTGTGCATCCGTTTTTTCTGATTGATTATGAAAAGGCGGCTAAATTGTATCCACCATTAAAATTAAAAGCGATCATAAGTGACCTTCGGGAATACGATTTAAAATCGAAAGGTGTAAATAATGTAAGCGTTGGTGGAGGAGAGCTTTTAAAGGAACTTGTGTTTAAGATATTACATTAACTAAAATAGTTCGGGGTTCAAGGTTCAAAGTTCCGGGTTGTGAAAAATGAACTTTAATCCCGAAACCTTGAACTTTAAACTTTGAACTAAAATGAACCACTGGCTCGTAAAATCAGAACCCTCAACCTATTCCTGGGAGAAATTTTTAAAAGATAAAAAAGCGGTTTGGGATGGTGTGCGTAATTATGCTGCACGTTTAAACCTGCGCGCCATGAAAAAGGGTGACCTTGTTTGTTTTTACCATAGTAACGAAGGTCTCTGTATTGTTGGGATCGCGAAGGTGTTGAAAGAAGCGTACCAGGATCCGACAACAAAAGAGGATTGGAGTGTTGTTGATCTGGAACCGTACAAAACCTTAAAACGGCCGGTAACACTCACAGAGATAAAAGCGGATAAATTGTTGCAAAATATTTACCTGGTTCGTCAGGGGCGTTTGTCGGTAATGCCTTTAAAGAAAGAGGAGTTTGAGAGGATATTGGAGTTGAGCGAGAAAAAATAATCAATGTCATTCAGTCGGAGTTGCAGGGCTCTTCTGCTTCTTCGTCCCCGAATACATCTCATACCTTAAAAATTTACATTCCAACGATCCGTTGAACAATGAGATTTTTCGTGTGGCATGAAGTCCGATCTTGTTAACAGCCTCCCTGTTAGAACTGATTATCCATGCGGTGTAGCCGGGATATTTTTTCTTTAAGGTGTCGCCGATCGATTTGTACAACACATTTACATCAGTTTGATTCAGGCGTTCACCGTAAGGCGGGTTGAATATCACAACACCGCCGCCTTCCGGCGGATTAAAGTCCTCAAACCGTGAGGTGGAAATTTTAATAACATCATCCATTTTTGCCTGCAGCACGTTTTGTTTTGCTTTGCGAACAACGGATTCTGAAATGTCCGATCCAAAAATCCTGAAGTTTTTGTTGTTTACTTTACCCAATGCACTTTCAGTGATCGTATTGAAAAGATCCTTGTCATAATCATTCCATTTCTGGAAACCGAAGTTCTCCCTGAAATAGCCGGGAGGAATATTACAGGCGATGAGTGCTGCTTCAATACAAAGTGTTCCTGCTCCGCACATCGGGTCAATAAAAACGCGGTGGGGTTCCCAGCCGCTAAGCAGGATCATTCCTGCCGCCAGCGATTCATTCAAGGGAGCAAGGTTAACTTCGGTTCTGTACCCTCTTTTAAACAAGGGTTGGCCCGAGCTGTCGAGTGAAACGGTACAAACATTTCCTTCTACGTGCACATGGATGCGTACAGTAGGGTTATCCAGGTCAACGGAAGGACGTTTGCCGGTTTGTTCCCGGAATTGGTCGACTATAGCGTCTTTTGTTTTTTGTGAAATGTATTGGGTATGATTAAAAATATCAGTGCTCAATGAAGTGCTCACAGCAAGAAGGTCGTTTTCATTAAGGTACTTTTTCCATTCGATCGTTTTAACCCGGTCATAGAGGTTTTTATCATCGGATACAGTGAATGAGGCAATCGGTTTTAATATACGTAAAGCGGTACGCAACCAATAGTTAGCTTTATACATAAAGCCCTTATCTCCTGTAAAACTCACTGCGCGTTTCATGGGCTTCAGATCACGTGCGCCAAGTTTCTGTAACTCTTTAAGAAGCACTTCTTCCAGTCCGAATAGGGTAGTTGCTACCATTTCGAAATCTGTACCGGCTGAAGGCGTTTTTGGACTTTGCATAGTGCAAATGTATAGATTACTTGCTAAGTTATTGGTTGTTAGTTGTTCTAAATACGCCAACAACTAAAAGTCGGCACCATAAATCAGCATTGCATACATCGTTTTATCCTATTGGCATTTTTACAGTAACTTTTAGGCCCAAAAACTCATTGCAAGCTATCTCCGGCCCTAAATCGCTTATAAAACTCTCCCGAATACTCATTTATCATAAAAATTATTACTTTTGGCAATCGAATTATTTTTATCTTGCAAAGCATTTTAAATAATCAAATTACAAACAAATGATGTTTAAATTTATATCAATCAGACAGTCACTTTTATCGCTGGCTGCCTTTTCCTTGTTATCACTTGGTTGTGGTTCCGGAAAAAATGAAGGTAACGACCCCGATGAACTACAGGACAATGATACCGCTACCACTGCCCTGCTTAATATTAATGGTGAAATTATCAGTATTCCATCTCCTATACAGACTGCTTTTTTAATCAATAAGGTGGGCCTTCCTTTTAACAAAGAAATGCTTAATCCTACCAGTAAATTAACCGGTTATTCAACAAAATTCCTCAAAGCACTTAATCTTGGTGTTTATGGAGCTGACTTGGGTTATGTAACTATGTATGATCAGACACAGGATGCGTTGGCATACATGAATACGGTAAGAAAACTGGGCGATGATCTTGGTGTTTCCAGCGCTTTTAATCCTGCGTTGATGACCCGTTTCCAGGCTAACTTCGGTAAAAAGGATTCATTGTTGAGCCTGGTATCGGTTGCTTACAGGCAAAGTGACTCCTACCTTAAGAACAATAAGCAGAACGATATAAGCGGATTGATACTGACCGGCGGGTGGGTTGAGACCATGCACTTTGTTACCAATGTTTTAAAAGCGAAGGATAACGAAGAAATTAAACGCAGGATAGGCGAACAAAAAACCACTATTCAGAGTATAATTAAATTACTTACTCCTTATGCCGCCGATAAAGACTATGCCGATCTGATCGCGAAAATAAAAGAACTTTCCACTGCATTTGACAGTATTGAGTTTAAATACACTTACCAGAAACCTACTGTTGATGTTGAGAAAAAAATAACAACCATAACAAGTGCTTCGGAAGTGAAAATATCGGCAGAGCATATCAAAGCCATTTCAGAAAAAATATTGGCCATCAGGACTATGATCTGTGGTGCAGCTGTTTAATAATTGCTATGATAGTCTTTAAAATATAATTGCGATGAAATAGCCAAACACATTTGGAGTAAGCAAAGGTTAGTTTGGCGTATTCCATCTGACAACTGGTAATAAAAAACAAATACAAATGAAAAAAATACTTAAAGCCTTATTCCTGTTTGCCGCGCTTGTCCTTGTTTCTCAATTTTCTTATGCTCAATGCGATACAATTGCTAATGCCTGCGCCAAGCACATGGCCCGCCAGTTTTTATCGGATGGGCAGGAGTACCGTGCACTCTTATTGAATAGTGATGAAACTGCGGAATTTCATACTACCTTTTACGGAGGGACTATATACAGGGTGGTTGCCTGCAGCGGGTTAGGTGACGGGAACCTGGTTTTTTCAGTTTTCGATAATGACCGTAACCTGATCTTTACCAACAGCGATTATAAAAATTCTCCTTACTGGGATTTCAAAGTGAATTCAACGCTTGATTGTATCATTGAAGCACGTCTGGGCAGCGAAAGCCAGGGTTCCGGTTGTGCAGTTGTTTTAATTGGATTTAAGCAGTAATTAGTTTTAAACCCTCTTCAAATAGGCATTATACAACCGTATTAATGTCTATTTTATTTTAAGGCGTATGCCTCAACACTATGAGTGAACGGATACTCAAGGCTCTTATGCAGCTCTTTGCAATTATTGCAAGGGTTGATGGTGTGAATAATACCGGCCGTGATATTGTTCAGTCCTTCCTAAAACAACAACTTAACCAGGAGTTAGTCGATCAGTATCTGGCACTGTTTGATGAGTTTCTAGAGTCGCATCACCAGGTCGCAAAAAGAAAAGACGGTTCAGCCAAAAGAACTTCTCTTAATTCAGTAAAGGTTCTTAAGATATGTACCCAGATCAACGCTGAACTTACGCAAACACAAAAGGTGGTTGTACTTATCCGTTTAATTGAATTTATCAATTCAAACGATGAAATCAGTCCGCAGGAACTGGAATTTGTTAATACTGTTGCCGAGACCTTTAACATTGAGCCGGCTGAGTACAAAAGCTGTATGAATTTTGTGCAGGCCACTGAAGCTGACAAGCTTGATGCTCCTGAAATACTGGTG
>JAEUTS010000434.1 GCA_016787005.1 Bacteroidia bacterium | reverse complement strand
CTTTTCTGTTGTTTCGGGCGACAGGCGGTCTTTAGGTAATTCGTTGATGAGCTCGGCGGCAATTTTAATAGCGCTTTGCATTTTATCTTTCGCGAAACCCGGGTGTGTACTTACTCCGTTGATGGTTATTGTAACGGCATCGGCCGAAAAGGTCTCATCTTCAAGATGTCCCGCCGATTCTCCATCCATTGTATAGCAATAAGCAGCACCTAACTTTTTCAGATCAACTTTATCCACACCCCGGCCAATCTCTTCATCAGGGGTGAATAGTATTTTTATTGTTCCATGCTTTACTTCAGGATGGGTCATTAAAAAGTGTGCGGCATCCATTATTTCAGCAAGTCCGGCTTTATTATCAGCTCCCAGCAGTGTAGTGCCGTCGGTAGTTATAATGTCATTGCCGAGCTGGTCTTTTAAAGCGGTATGCTCAGCCGCGCGAATGATCTGTGTTTTATCGTTCGGTAATACAATATCCTTCCCGTCGTATTTTTTATGGATCACCGGATTCACATTCTTCCCGCTGCAATCGGGCGATGTATCCATGTGTGAGCAAAAGCAAATGACCGGAACTTTTTTAGTTGTGTTGGATGGTATTGTTGCATATACATAACAATGTTCATCCATGTGCGCATCTGTAAGTCCGATCTCCAGCAATTCTTTCACCAATAAACGACCGAGGTCCTTTTGCTTTTCAGTTGAAGGATACGTATTGGAGTTAGGATCCGATTGTGTGTCGATCTTTACGTAACGTAAAAAGCGATCTGTGACAGTGTGGTTTACTTTTAGCATATATTTTATTTTGTAAATAAGTTTTTCCATAGATTAAAACAACTATATAAAGATAAAATTTAAACGGAACAGCTGAAACTTTTGATACTTTTGTCTGCAATTAACAAGTAGTATGAAAATAGCTGAGGAACTTAAGAAGAGACGAACATTTGCGATCATCAGTCACCCTGATGCAGGTAAAACCACACTTACCGAAAAGCTGCTTTTATTTGGCGGAGCAATTCAAACGGCAGGTGCGGTTAAATCAAACAAAATAAAAAAGACCGCTACCTCGGATTTTATGGAGATAGAGAAGCAGAGGGGGATTTCAGTAGCTACATCTGTAATGGTATTTAATTACAGCGGTGTGCAGGTTAATTTATTGGATACACCCGGTCACAAAGATTTCGCTGAAGATACTTACCGTACACTTACCGCTGTAGACAGTGTAATCCTCGTGATCGATTGCGTGAAGGGTGTGGAGGAACAAACGGAGAAGCTGATGAATGTTTGCCGGATGCGCAACACACCAGTGATTGTTTTTATCAATAAAATGGACCGTGAAGGTCGTGATCCGTTCGATCTGCTGGATGAACTGGAAGAGAAGTTGAATATTAAAGTACGTCCCTTGAGCTGGCCAATTGGCATTGGCGCAAGGTTTAAAGGTGTTTATAATTTATATGAGAAAAATTTAAACCTGTTTAACGCCAGTAAAACTACTATTGATAGAAATATAGTCGGCATAAAAGACCTGGATGATAAAACACTTGATGAACAGGTAGGAGAGGAGCCGGCCAATAAGCTGCGGGAGGATGTTGACCTGATAGAGGGCGTATATGAATCGTTTGATAACGAACCTTACCTCAAAGGAAGTCTTGCCCCTGTTTTTTTCGGGAGTGCGCTTAATAATTTTGGGGTACAGGAATTATTGGACACTTTTATCCGCATTTCACCGACTCCTGCGGGACGGCAGGCTGATACACGTTTTGTTAACCCGGATGAAGACGCGTTCAGTGGCTTTGTTTTTAAAATACATGCCAACCTTGATCCCCGGCATCGCGACAGAATCGCTTTTTTAAGGGTTTGTTCGGGAAGGTTTGAAAGGAATAAATTTTTCCATCATGTACGTTTAAATAAAGACCTGAAGTTCAGCAATCCGGTTACGTTTATGGCACAGGATAAGAACCTGATCGAAGAAGCATACGCCGGAGATGTTGTAGGCTTATATGATACCGGAAGTTTTAAAATAGGAGACACATTAACAGAAGGTGAAAATTTCTTATTTCAGGGGGTCCCAAGTTTTTCACCTGAACTTTTCAAGGAAGTGGAAAACAAAGATCCGATGAAATCAAAACAACTTGAAAAGGGATTAAGCCAGTTAACAGATGAAGGGGTTGCGCAACTATTCACCCAGCAGCCGGGTAACCGTAAAATAATAGGTACTGTCGGGGAGCTACAGTTTGAAGTGATACAATACCGGTTGAAGAATGAATACAATGCTTCGTGTGAATTCAGACCGCTGAATTATTACAAGGCCTGTTGGGTGACATCAGATAACAAAGTCGCGCTGGAGGAATTTTTACGATTAAAATCGAACTATATTGTAACCGATAAGGATGGCAACTTCGTGTTCCTTGCGCAATCCGAATGGATATTGGGTATGGCCAGGGAAAATCATCCGGATGTGCAGTTCCATTTTACCTCCGAGTTCAAGCGAGAGGCTGCTGCTAAAGCGAAGGCCTGATCAGGATGTTATTCGTTTACCTTTTTCCCGCAAAATATCTGACAGGGGTTTGTTCTCGATTTTACTCTCAGCCCACGCAATAAAATCAAAATAACTTAAAGCTTCTTTTTCAAAATCCTCTTTCTGTAATTCTGTAAGATGCGCTTTCAGTTTTTGAAATTCGGATACCTGATCATTCAGATGAATGATCTTAGAAAATTTTTTTTCAAGAAATGTTAAAAGTATATTCTCGACTTTGTGCAAACGTTTGCGCTTTTTTAAATGATGACGTGTTGCGTTGATCTGTGATAGCGCCAGGTCATTATTTTCAAGTTCATAATTACTGATGATTGAAATGATTCGGGTTATGGCCTGAAGGTCTTCGCGTACATCGACAGTGAACTCGTTAAATATGCGATTGATCCAGATCAGGCATTTCTTGTAAGCTTTATAGATGAAAAATATAGTAACGATATTAAAATAAATAACAATTAAATTACTTCTCCGGATATATTTATAATGCTCCGGTAAATTACTGTCAAAATCGGCTATGTGCTTTTCAGCACCTGAAAAATTTGATAGGACAGAATCAATATTGATCAGGTGCGAATAATAAAATCCAAAAACTTTTGCCTTTGAGATCGGGGTAAGTTTGTATCCGGCTGAAATATTTTTAAACTCCGCCAATTGTGCTGCCGCCTCTTTAAATTTTTCTAACATAACGAGCCCAATAATATAATTATTGAGTGCAACGATATAGGCATCCGGGTCCTCACCTATTTGATGGGGGTTGCGTTTGAAATGATCTACCTGTTTATGTGAGTAGTGTAAAATATTCTTAAAATCGCTCTTTATATAAGAATCGGTAGCTTTTAAATAATAAAATAAATGCTTTGAGAAAAAAGAGATCGCTAAATTCTCATCCAGCAAGTAGGGCGAATTCCCCAGTTTTTCCATCCAATTCCTGCTCTCTGTTTTTGACCTTGAAACTCTTTGTTTATTTAAATGCGAAGCGGATCTTAACCAAAGCCAGTAGTATTCCTTTTCCTTGTCAAGTTTAGAATAGATCTCTCTTTCCTCATTAATGATCTTGTTTTCTTCATCAGATGAGAACCTGTGAAGCACCAGTTTTTTTTTCCAGGAATAGATATCGGCGAGGAGTATTTCCTTCTCATATTTAAGACCTGCTTTTAATGCTTTATTTAATATTTTTTCACATTGAACGTATAATCCTTTATTATACAAAATCTGAACCTGGTTTATCTCTCTTCGGATTATAATTTCAACAGAAGATTCTGAGCAGCTTTGTTCAAGGCTTTTCAGGATATTATTGTAGAGGTAATTTTTAAAACCGGGCAACTGGTGAGGTTTAATGTCATTAAGGGATTCAAGCAATTCCGATTCATTGTATATCTCCTGCTTGTTTATTATGTCAAATAGCCGGAGATATCTGCGATCTTCTTTTTTTTCTTTTGGAACACTTTTTAAAACATACGATTTAAACGAACGTTTTTCATCCTTCGTCATTGAATGAATTAACTCATGGAGTTCGGTGGAGATCTTTCGGGCCATTATTAGAACTGACTTTGTTTAAATTTAATTCTTTTATTTTGCTTTTCTAAACAATTTTAATAAATTATTTTTAAAATTAATATAATTATTTATATTAATTATTTGTAAAACAAATAGTTGTGTTATAATCTGCGATGTCTTAAAATGATAATTATGGTTAAATTCAATAATTGCTAAACAAATTAATTAATAATATTTAATTGACTTGACCTCATTTCTTTCTTAATTTCACCAAAGACCATTGAATTATGATAAAAATGTATTCAGTTAAGAAATTTGCAGCGGTTAGAGTGATTCTGCTGTTAATTTTTACATCTGCCTCTGTTTATCTTAGTTATGCAGGTAACACGAATTCCGAACAGAGGCAACCTTCTGCGGATATTAAACATACACAGTCCGTTAATAAAACAGCTGGCAGTAGCATGCTTTTCACTCCCAACAAAGGACAAATCATTGACATTGATGGTCATCTTCGCCCGGATATTTTATTTAAAGGGAATTCAGACGGAGCTGCTGTTTACCTGCGCAAAAGTGGTATCAGCTATGTTAGAAGCAATGGGGGTGAAGTGATGCACGAAATTGAAGAAGAGGTGGAGGAAAAAATAAAACAATCGGGAACAGGCAGGATGGAAGCGGACGAATTAAGGCAGGAACTGATGCATAGGGCGAAGGTACATCTGAACCGATTGGATATTGACTTTGTGAATGCAAATACAAATAATGTTGAAATAGAAACAGCCGGGCAATCGGAGGGGTACACAAATTACTATTATGCGCATTGTCCGCAGGGTATTACAAATGTGTTTTCTTATAATACGGTGATCCGAAAAAATATTTATGAGGGAATAGATGTGAAATATTACGCTTCGACTTCGCTCAGCGCAGGTGCTTCGACTTCCTGCCTGCCGGCAGGCACGGCGCTCAGTGCAGGTGCTTCGGCTTCCTGCCTGCCGGCAGGCAAGGCGCTCAGCGCAAGTGGAGGAGAAAAACAGGGGTTAAAATATGATATTGTTGTCAATCCCGGTGCAGACCCCGGTCAGATAAAATTAAAATACAGTGGACATAAGAGCATCCGCATAAATAACGGGAAACTATTAGTAGAAACTGATTTAGGTAATATAGAAGAAAGTTTACCAAGGGTTTACCAATTAATTAACGGGCAGGTAGTTGATGTAAGCTGTGGATATGTGCTTGCTGCAAAGGATAGTAATGGAAACAAGGAAAGTGAAGAAGCTATTGTGAGTTTTAAATTTGAGACCTTACCTGATGGCCGGCCCGGCTGGAACAGGAATTACCCCTTGATCATCGATCCATTTATATGGGCTACTTATTATGGAGGTGCGGACACGGAATATTCGACAGATATTGCAGTGGATGCCAATGGAAACACATTTATAACCGGTGGAGCAAATAATCTTTTTCCCATAGGTGCAGCCCCTGGCAATTCAGTGTTTCAGGCATTTTATGTTTTAAGTACCGATGCTATTGTAGTTAAATTTTCGCCTAATGGTTTACGGTTATGGGCTACCTATTACGGTGGATCGGGTTCTACAACAGGAAATAGTATTGCTACGGATTTGTCAAACAACGTTGTAATAACCGGAAATACTAACTCTACGGGCTTTCCGGTTGGTTCGGTTGCGGGAAATAGTGTATTTCAATCTGCCTATGGAGCAGGGGCAAACAGTAATGCGATCGTTGTAAAGTTTACATCCAATGGCACGCGCCTTTGGGCTACCTATTATGGGGGCTTAACTCTCGGAACTACGGGCTATGGTATAACTACTGATAATTTGGGGAATGTTGCAATTACAGGTTATACAACCTCTCCAACAATTCCAATCGGTGCAACTGGCGGAAATTCTGTTTTCCAGCCGGCAAGCGGCGGTACAGGAGATATTTTTGTTGTGAAATTTGATCCTAC
>JAEUTS010000433.1 GCA_016787005.1 Bacteroidia bacterium | reverse complement strand
CCTTTAATAATTAAACCGGGATATAATTTTTCAGGACCAAACAATGGATTTGGCTTCATTACTGAATTTGACATAAATAATTCCATTACATGGTCTACCTTTTTGCGAACAAGGTGGTCAAACTCTCCAAGTCTTGATTATGACAATAACCTCTATTTAACAGGCGAGGCATGGGCAAGTGATAACCCTTCCCTTCTTGACATGATTGATCCGGGTGGAGGGGCATACTTTCAATCAACGAATGGAGGCACGGGAGGCGAAGACACCTACCTATTAAAATTCGGATCTGTTTGCGCTGCTCCAAATTTTAATTTTACATATGCATCGACTCAATCAACATGTGCGGTAATTCAATATGATTTTACTGATCAAAGTATATTACCCTGCAGCACAAAAAAAGAATGGTATTGGGAATTCGGAGATGGCAGCACTTCTTCACTTCAAAATCCATCGCATATTTATGCTTCCCCCGGAACATATACTATAAAAGTTAAAATTACCAGCTGCAATTGCAGAGTTGACTCCATTATAAAAACGCTCATAGTACCTGTTATTCAGCCGCTAACCCTCACAACAACATCAACCAATACAACCTGTAATGCAGGCAAAAATGGTACCGCAAATGCAAATCCGGGAAACGGAGTTGCTCCATATACATATAGTTGGTCCTCCTCAGGCGGACAAACTTCACAAAATGCTACGGGTCTTTCGCAAGGTATTTATACAGTAACTGTTACCGATGCTGTTGGTTGCAACGCCACTGCTACAGCTGAAATAATTTCCCCATCGCCATTAACAGGACAATTTGCAAAAGGCACTGCCAACTGTACGGGATGTGGTTGTAAAGAATGGATAATGACAAATGCAACAGGCGGCACTAGTCCTTATTCCTATTCCTGGCAGGATGGATATATCAATAGATATAAGAACCAGCTTTGCCCGGGATCATATACAATAAGTATTACAGACAAAAATGGTTGCAGTATAAATGTCAATCTGACCTCACCATAAACCGTACAGATTAAATACAGTAAAAAAATGAAGCAGTTAAAATCAATCCTCCGAAGTAAGATTGAATTTTAAAGCTTCGAAAACATGATTTGCATTATGAAGGTGAACTTTTTTTCAGTTTTATTTATTTTACTCTCTTATATTCCCAATAAAACAAGTGCGCAATTTAATGCTACAGGTATAACTTCTTTAATAATAGGCTCATCGCATACTAATGAGATAAATAAGCAAAGTTATACCTGGGAAAATCGAGCCTTCGATCACAAAATTTTTATCGAAAACAAAGGTCAATTCACTGAAAAATCTGTCGGACAGCTCAATAAAATAAACTATTGCGCCATTCAAAACGGAATAAAAATTTACTATACAAACAAAGGGTTGGTTTACAGAGCTGACAAGTCGAGATTTATTCAAACCTATTCTGATTATACTAAAGAGGAAAGAGAACAGAGCGACCAACAGCTTTCAAACAGAAACAAAGAAAATGACAAAGAATCATCACAAGAAAGAGAATTGATGAGGAACGTTTATGCACACGACTCTTCTATAGTTAGTATGGAATGGCTCAATGCAAATCCGAATGCTCAAATAATTGCTATGGAGCCGGTTATGGAATATTTTAATTATAATATTGACAATACACTTGAGCACTTTGTAAAACAGTGTAAGGCATATCAAAAACTGGTATACAAAGAACTTTACCCACATGTAGATTTAGTTTATACTTTTCATCCTCAATACGGAACCAAGTATGCACTTAGTATTCGACCGGGTGCCGACATCAGGAAAATAAAAATGAAATACAATGGTGACATATCAAAACTTAAAATCGACAAAAAGGGAAATGTTATTATTTCAACTTCTTTAGGTGATATTACTGATCATGCCCCATTAACTTTTTATGATGAAAACAAAAAGGAAATCGCTTCTTCATTTGAAATAAATGACAATACTGTCGGATTCAAAGTTGACAAGTACGATAGTTCGAAGGATTTAATAATTGATCCCTGGACCGTGCCCTGGACATTAGTTAATCCGGCATACATCGGTACTATTTCACCTAATAAAGCTCTGCAAATTGAATCCGACGCGGCTGGCAATGTTTACGTTTTCGGCTCCGATGCATACCAACTTCAAAAATACAACAGCGTTGGCACTCTTTTATGGACCTATTATTGTTTCCCTCCTAACCTTTGGCTTCCCGAAGGATGGTTTGGTGACCTAGCAGTAGACTTTATTGGCAATAGCTATTTAAATGCGGATGGCGCTGTCTCCGGCACCATTCAAAAAATTGACCCAAGCGGGAATATGATATTTTCGAATGACCTGTGGCCAAACAGCATCGCTAACTCAGTTGAAATCCAGCGCTTATGTTTTAATCCTGCCCGCACTCAATTAATTGGTGGTCATGTAATGATGAACCACTGGACAATAATCATTAATACAAATACCGGGAATGGTGTGACACAAGCAATTGGAGGTTCAAACCAGGAGATCAGAGGGATTTGCAATTCCTTCACAGGAGATTATTATTTTAAACAACTTCAATTCATAACAAAATGCAGTTCCACATTTGCTCCTGCCTGGTCAGTACTCGGAACTACGATACCTTACAATAGCCCTGCGTATTACGGTCCTCTATCTTTCGGCAAACCTACACCGGGAGGACAGAACTGCATTGCCGCGTCAAAATGTTATGTATATTATTTTGATGGCAGTCTTCTCGAAAAACGAAGCGCCGCAAATGGAGCTTTGTTAGCAAGTATAACTGTAACAGGCGGAACTACCGGCCAAAATTCCGGAGTCTTAGTTGATAGCTGCGACAATATATATGTTGGAACAAGCAACAGTGTTAAAAAGTATGATGTCTCATTGAGTTTAATTGCCACAGTTGCCACTTCCGGTGCCGTATATGATCTTACTTTCAGTACTAATTCGACTGTATTGGCTTGTGGGAATGGTTTTGTAAGTTCCATTTCCGGCCTTAGGAATCCTTGCATATATACTCCTCTTGGACTAACAGTAAATACAACCGGTGCAGGTTGCAATACAGTAAATGGAAGTGCTACAGCTAATCCCTCAGCAGGAACTACACCATATACCTACAACTGGAGCAATGGCCAAACCACGCAGACGGCAACCGGTCTTGCTGCAGGAACCTACACAGTAACAGTCTCCGATAATAGTTGTTTCCCTAAAGCAATGACACAGGTCATAAATATTGTGTCCGGTGCGGGTATTACGGCAATCGTAACTTCTACAAATACATATTGTGCAAACAAAGGAACAGCAACGGCCAACACGGTTGGCGGGGTTGGACCTTATACCTATTCATGGAGCAATGGCATGACGAACCAAATAACCACAGGTTTAGGTGCAGGAACGCACACCGTTACTGTTATTGATGCAAACGGATGTAAATACAATACTTCAGTACAGGTAATTCAAAACTTACCGAACACACCCACAATAACTGTTACCTCACCTCCGGACATAACCTGCACAAATCCAACCACAACTATTATTGCATCTTCAACAACTCCGAATGCCACCTTTACATGGTCGTATCCTACTAATATTACACCTCAGCCAATTATAATCGGAGCAAATACTTCTTCACCAACTGTAAATCAGGGAGGGCTCTATAAACTTATAGTTACAGATCCTGCTACCGGCTGTACAGCAACTACTTTTGTACTTGTTGACGGTGGAACTTACGTTGCAGCAGCAAATGCCGGCCCATCAAAATTAATTACCTGTACTACAACTACTATAACCCTGAACGGAACCCCTGCTTCAGGTGGCTGGACCTACTCGTGGGCCGGGCCCGGAATTGTAAGTGGCGCCAATACCGCTACCCCTACCATAAATGCGCCAGGCACGTATACCTTTACTGTAACGAATCCGTATAATCTATGTACAAGTACATCAACTGTTATAGTTACAGCCAATCCCACAGTTTCTATCTCTATCGCACCTAATCAGATAGCTTGCAATGGAAACAATAGCGGCTCAGCCTCTGCTCTTGCTACGAATGGAATATCTCCTTATACTTATAGTTGGAGCAACAGCCTCACAACTCAAACAATTTCCGGTTTATCCCAGGGAAATTATTCTGTTACTGTAACCGACAACAATGGATGTATATCAACCGCCACTGTTCAAATAACTGCTCCAACTCCTATAATATCACAATTCGCAAAGGGAACCGCTAATTGTGCAAATTGCGGCTGCAAAGAATGGCTAATGATTAATGCAACAGGGGGCACAAGTCCCTATTCCTACTCATGGCCCGATGGAAATATAAATAGGTATAAGAACCAACTTTGCCCGGGCAATTATGCTATAAACATTACAGATAAAAACGGCTGTAGTATTCATGTCGATGTTTCGGCGCCATAGACTCACTTATTATATTCATGTTGCAAGAAAACGTGTTGTTGATATTATGCATGTTGTAAAAATCTTATTATTTATTGCCTTATTGTTTGCGGAAATCAATACCTTACGGGCTACCACAAATACTGCTTCTGCAGGTGCCACATGGTCGGGTGCTACCTGGAGTTTAGGACATGTACCGCTATCAACGGAAGATGTTGTAATTAATTCAGGCATTAATCTTAATATTGATATCGCCGCAGTTTGCGGATCGCTTACTATTGGAGATGCGACGTCATTGGCGACAACTGTAACGCTCGGAGCAAGTGGAAGTATAGCAATAAATGGAACTAGCGGAAATTTAATTTTCAATCCTTCGAATGTTAACCAGGCTTTTGTATTAGATATCGCGACGAGAACATTAAGTGTTTCAGGCACATTAATTTTTCCAACCATTAACACATCTACAATTACTTTATGCAGTGGCACAGCTACTTTTTCTAATCTTGTAATTTTAAGCGCTAACGGCAAAATTACTTTTCAATGTATAGGCCTGGGAACAGTAAATTTTAATGGCGGGCTTACAGACAATGCCACGGGACTAACAACAATCTCAGGCAGCACCGTAAATTTAGGAGGCAATTATACTGTAAATAACACATCTGTTATCTGGAATAACAATGCTAACATTAAATTTTCGGGCTCCTGCACTATAACACCTAATGCAAGTATAACATTTGGTCATTTAACAATAAATAGCGCAGCTACCGTGGCTGCAGCAGGAGACCTATCTGTTTTGGGTAGCTGGACAAACAATGGAGGTACATTTATGCCAGGTACATATACTGTAAGTTTTACGGGGACTTCTGGTTCGCAATTAGATGGTACTGCGAATTCAGCTACTTTTTATAATTTAACAATAGCACGGGGTGCGGGCAATTTGTATACCGACGGGAACATCGCAACCATTACTACACAAGATCTGACATTGAACTCCGGCCACTTTAACCTGGTGGCTAATATTTCAACTAACTTAACTATCAATGGAAATTTTTTATTTACAGGCGGCACATTATCATATGGCCCCGCTATAAATATTTATGGCAACTGGACAAGAAACGGAGGCAGCTGGGTCGGAACTGCCGCAAGTGAACTCGTTACTTTTTACGGAACAGGCACAACAACCTTAGGTGGAAGCCAACTAACTGTCTTTGACAATCTAACAATAAATAAATCTTCTCCAACGGATATTCTTCAATTAACCGGGGTAGAAACAACTGTAATTGGTAATTTAACATTAACCAATGGTGGTCTTGATCTTAACTCTCAAACACTTAGAGTATATAAAGCAATTACACGATCTTCGCCTGCTTATATAAAAAGTGAAACTTCGTTAGCCACCAATCCAAGTAAAATAATCAGTATGTTTATTTCAGCCACAGCCGGCAGCACATACGTATTTCCTTTTGGCATCTCATCAGCGGTATCAGACTATATTCCACTTACATTTATAAACCAACAAACAGCTTCAACATATAATATAACTGTTTCAACACGGGCTACACCAGCAAGTGATAATTTACCATTGGC
>JAEUTS010000412.1 GCA_016787005.1 Bacteroidia bacterium | reverse complement strand
GGTGAATTGCGCCACCAACATTTCGGCGCTTGCCTTTTTTATATATATGGGTCAGGTACGTTATGATATAGCTATCCCGATCGCCTTAAGCAACATGGCCGGATCGTGGATCGGCGCACGCATGGCTATTAAAAAGGGTAGTGGCTTTGTACGTGTTCTTTTCCTGGCAATTGTTACAGGAATGATAATCAAATTCGGGTATGATATTTTTTATAAATGAGTTTGAAAAACCGAATGGATTTACTATTTATTTGGGGGAAGCGGTTAAACCTATTTGCTTTTCCATATTATGACTATGGGACACTCAAACTAACATTGATGCTGCAATTGTTCTTATCCTTGATCGTTACACTATAAGCTCCCGGACAAAGTTTGTTTTTATACCTGTTCGAATACCCATCAGGCCATAAGTATGTGTAAGGATTCGCCCCTCCTGCACCGGTTACCATTATCCATTCTTTACAGCCACATTCTGCACAATTAGCAGTTCCCCTGGCAAATTGCATACTCAGAGGAAGAGGAGAAATAATACTTAAAGCAACTGAAGTTGTACAACCGCTGTTATCGCTTACTGTTATGGTATAATTACCTGCAGCAAGACCCGTTCCGGTTTGAGTTGACTGTCCATTGCTCCAACTATAGGTGAAAGGAGAACTTCCTCCCGTTACAACTACAATAGCAGTGCCTGTCCCTCCACTACAAACAGGATTACTTTGATTAGAAATCGCGGCTGTTATTCCGCCGGCATTTATTACAATTGTTTTAGCAATGGAATCCTTACTTCCGGTACAATTTGTAACAACGAGTTTTACTGAATAAGTTCCGCTGGTACTGAAAGTATGTGATGGATTTTCCGCGATTGAAATATTATTGATTCCAGAACCGGGATCACCAAAGTTCCATTCAAACGATTTTATTTCATTGCAACCGGGTGTACTATTGTTGCTGAAATTAATAGTTGTACTGCACCCTCCAGGAGTACTGTTGGCAAATAACGCGATCGGCTTATCTGGCCTATAGCGCCAAAGATTATTAAAAAGTAATCCGGTAAATGTAGTTCCTCCATATAAATAAAAATCTGTCTTTGTTCTCCATGCATTACCACCTTTTAAACTTGGAGGAATATTCGCCGGCGAACTAATACCTTTTATTCCAAAAACACCTGGTTGATTATTCAGATTTGTTCCACTAACCCATGTCCATGTATTGTTTTTAATACTATACCTCCAAAGGTCATTTGCATAAGTTGTTTGTCCGGTTCCAAATATCCACAGGTTACCACAGTCGTCCGTCCACCTTGTTCTTACTTCGTAACCTGCGGCAGGCACATTGGTTGGACTGGATACACATTTTGCACCGTAAACAGCAGGCTGATTTGGGAGATTGGGTCCATGAAGCCAGGTCCATTCATCTGTAACAATGTTGTATTTCCAGGTATCATTTAATCCTGTTCCGGCCCAAATATTAAACCCTCCAAACAAGAAAAAATCATTATTAATAAGCTTACTTCCTGCAAAGACCATTCTGCCACCAGGCGTATTTAATGCCGATGCCAATCCTTTTGTTCCGTATACAGGTGGCTGTGCATCCAAGCTCGGACCACTCATCCAGGTCCAATTATTTGTGCCTGTGTCGTATGTCCATAAATCGCTGAACCCAAGAGTTGTAGCCGCCCCTACACAAGTTCCAGTACATCCCTGCCCTCCAAAAAGCCATAAGACACCCGTGCCATCGACCCAGGTACATGAATTTTCGGCTCGTGCTCCTGGGGTATTTGTTGCCGCTGCTACACCCATTGTTCCATAAACTGAAGGTGGGCAAGAACACTTGCCGGGTCCGCTCATCCATGTCCACATTCCTGAACCAATATTATACCGCCAAAGATTTGCGTCCCACCCACCAGTAGTACCACCATACAACCATAAATCATTATTTTTATCTGTCCAGGTCTGAGCACCAAAACCATGTCTACCCGGAAAATTAGTCAATGATGGAATTCCTTGCACGCCCCAGGTAACCGGTCCAGAGTTTATCCATGTCCACATATTTGTAGCAGGATCGTATTTCCAAAAATCTCCAAAATTACTATCCAATAGCCAAAAGATACCTGTATTATCTGTCCATTCAACTCCCTCATAACACGTGCCCGGAGTATTGAGAACACCTGGAACACCCTTTGTTCCATACACAGCCGCAGCACCGGGAACATTGCTGCCGGTCATCCACGTCCATTCATTGAACTGGGCGTATCCTGAACCAAAAATTAAACAACAAATAAGCGTTTTAATGTTTTTTTTCAAAGCAATTCCTCGTTTATTTGTTACTCTTAAACCTAATTGATGTGATGGTGCTGCTAAGATAAACACTACAGCTCTTTTTTGCTTTAAGTTTCAGTGCGTGGTTGTATAATTTTGACAACATTTACAATAGGCGCTCACCAAAAACGCCAAAAGCCCAGTTAATACAGGGCTTAAAGTTTTGTAGCGGGAGGGAGATTCGAACTCCCGTCCGCCTTAGGCGGATATGAATCCGGCTTCCTTAAACCCTGACTGAATTACTTCCTTTATCCATTGTCTTCCCTGACCACCTTTCAATTTTAACTCTCGATCCATAGCCTCCTTTTTGCTACTATAAAACTCCACAAGAATTACTACCCAGGGACGATACCGAACTGTAAAGCCTTTTCTGGATAACTTATTGTGGTATTTGTAACGAGATAGCAAGTCTGAAGTAAAGCCAACATAAATTCTATTGCTAATTTCCGAATACAGCACATAGACAACGAATTCTTCCATAAAAAAGTCCTTGTGAATAGAACTTTAGTAGCGGGAGGGAGATTCGAACTCCCGACCTCAGGGTTATGAATCCTGCGCTCTCACCAACTGAGCTACCTCGCCGTTTTAGGGAGCGCAAACTTATTGGAAAAGTTTGTAAATTAAAAACGATGGCCAATAAGAAGCTCTTTACAACCGATTTTGAAGTGCACGCTTCAGTGAAGATGCTCTACCCCTACATCCAGACTGCCGGTGGTCTTTCCGAATGGTTTGCCGACGATGTGAACATCAGCCCCGAAAAGGTATTCACGTTTGTATTAGACGGCAACGATGCACGCAAGGCAAAGATGGTCTCTTCCCGCGTGAACCACTTCTGCCGTTTTGAATTTCTCCCCGAATCCGACGACGACCGCACGGATCCTTCGTGGTTCGAGCTCCGCCTCGAGACAAACGAACTCACCCAAACAACTTTTATCAAAGTATCGGACTACTCCGACTTCGACGACCTGGACGAACTTCAGGACCTCTGGGAAGGACTGATTGAAAACCTGAAGAAGGTTGTTGGTGGATAGGAGTTTCGAAAATTCTATTTTTACCTTTTACTTTTTAAGTTTTACCTATTACCTCAATATGTTCCCATCTATTAAGCCGGTAGAGACAGCTGCATGGCGTGCGCTCACAACTCATTTTCTCGACATGCAGGCAACCACCCTCCAGGAATTGTTT
>JAEUTS010000387.1 GCA_016787005.1 Bacteroidia bacterium | reverse complement strand
CTCATCAAAGTGTATACAGGACCAGAGGAATTCAGTATTGCTGCCGACCCGGTTGTACAGTATTTAAGTAAAGAGGAATTAAAAAAAATGATCGATAAGACCCGTAAATCGATGGAAGCCGCAGCTAAAGAATTGGATTTTGTTGAGGCCGCCCGGTTAAGGGATGAGTTGAAATCCCTTGAAGAAATGATGCAAAAGAAGTGAAAACTGTACCTGATTTTCGGGCAATTCATTACAAGCTTTTTTCTATCTTTACGCATGCAAGAAACCATTCTTATCCTTGATTTTGGTTCCCAATACACACAGCTGATAGCGCGCAGGGTGAGGGAACTGAATGTGTACTGCGAAATTCATCCCTATAACCACTTTCCGGCTATAAATTCAAGCTTTAAGGGGGTTATTTTATCCGGTAGTCCGTTCTCGGTCCGGGATCCGCAAGCACCAAACCCTGATCTCGCTTCGTTTAAAGGTAAACTGCCGGTTTTGGGTGTTTGTTATGGCGCACAGCTCATGGCGCAAAAATTTGGTGGCGAAGTTTTACCATCTAAACACCGTGAATACGGCCGTGCGAATTTATCTTTTGTAAATAATAAGAATTCTTTATTCAAATCTATCGACCAGGGTTCACAGGTTTGGATGAGTCATGCTGATACGATAACTAAGATTCCTGATACTTACGAAGTAGTTGCGAGTACGGCCGATGTTAAGTTTGCCGGTTACCAGGTGAAAGGGGAAAAAACATTCGGTATACAGTTTCACCCGGAAGTTTATCATTCAACCCAGGGTGCTCAGTTGCTGCGTAACTTTGTAGTTGATATTTGCGGCTGTTCGCAGAACTGGACGCCCGATTCCTTTATAGATACTACTGTTAAAGAATTAAAGCATACACTTGGAAACGACAGAGTAATACTTGCTTTGTCCGGAGGTGTTGATTCTACTGTTGCAGCTGGGCTATTGCACCGCGCTATCGGCAAAAATCTCTATTGTATTTTTGTTGATAATGGTTTGCTTCGGAAGAACGAATATGAAAATGTACTTCATTCGTACTTGGAAATGGGCCTTAACATAAAAGGGGTGGATGCCAAAGAACATTTTTATACTGAACTTGCCGGTATTACCGATCCCGAACAAAAGCGCAAAGCTATTGGCCGTGTTTTTATTGAAGTATTTGACAGGGAAGCACACACTATTGAAAATGTGAAGTGGCTGGCGCAAGGCACCATTTATCCCGATGTTATTGAATCTGTTTCAGTGAAAGGTCCGTCGGCTACAATTAAGTCGCACCACAATGTTGGCGGTTTGCCCGATACGATGAAGATGAAAGTGGTGGAGCCACTAAGGACTTTATTTAAAGATGAAGTACGTAGGGTAGGTAAAGCATTGGGTATTTCTGATACCATTTTACAACGTCACCCATTCCCGGGCCCTGGCCTGGCTATTCGTATACTTGGCGAGATCACGAAGAAAAAGGTACAGATTTTGCAGGATGTAGACAGTATTTTTATTGAAGGTCTTAAACGCGATGGATTATATAAAGATGTGTGGCAGGCAGGTGCTATATTTTTACCGGTGCAGTCTGTTGGTGTAATGGGCGATGAGCGTACTTATGAGAACGCTGTTGCTTTGCGTGCTGTAACTTCAACCGATGGAATGACAGCTGATTGGTGTCACTTGCCGTATGAATTTTTAGGAAAAATATCGAATGAGATCATCAATAAAGTAAAGGGGATAAACAGGGTGGTATACGATATCAGTTCCAAACCTCCTGCAACAATTGAATGGGAATAAATTATGTTCAAAGTTCAAAGTTCAAGGTTCAAAGTTTTTTCCGCATTGGAGACTTTCCAACAGAAGTTTTTGTGTGGGTTGGGGTGTGCTCTTTTTGGTTTATTTTTATTAGCAGTGTCTAACCTTTCTGCCCAGGATGTAAAAAGATCAAAAAAAATTGAAACCATTGAAGGTAAAAAATACTATATACATTCCGTTGACAAAGGCCAGACCCTATACGCTATAGCGCATGCCTACGAGCTTAAAGTAAATGATATTGTAATTGAAAACCCCGACGCTATTGATGGGATATCTCCTGGTCAAACACTAAAAATTCCAATCCCGAAAGAAAAGATCAAAACGGAAACAATATCGAAGGCCGATAGTGTCAAATATTATTTCCATAAAGTGCAACAGGGCGAAACGCTTTATTCACTTTCAAAATTTTATTCGATGAGTATTGATAAATTAAAGGAACTTAATCCGGAACTCAATGCCGGGTTAAAAGTAGGGCAAACCATTAAGATTCCAGCGGAAAAGGCTAGGGTTAGCAACCGGGATAAAGAAGTAAAACCTGCCGGAGTGCAATCGCCGGCCAGGTTAAGCGGCAAACAGAAACAAGGTGAATTGACAAAGTTGGATCCGAATCTTCAGCAGCCTGCACCCTTTATAAGTAAACCCATACTTAAGGCGGATACAAGTAAGAAGAAAAATAATTTTAACATAGCCTTGTTCTTGCCCTTTCATGTCAATGAAGCACTGGACATAGATATTGATAAAATAGCGCAAGGTGATGCCGAACTTCCCACAACCTCAGAGATAGCGATACAGTTTTACCAGGGAGCGCAAATGGCGCTTGATTCCTTAATTAGATCAGGGTTAATCGCAAAGCTGCATGTGTATGATGTAAATGAAAATGATTCGATGCAACTGCCGGAAATATTGAAAAAGCCGGAACTGTTAACCATGGATCTTATGGTTGGACCTTTATACAGTTCAAACTTTATTCCTTTTTCAAAATTTGCGAAAGAGAATCAGATATCCATAACTTCACCTGTCTCTCAACTAAACAAGATATTGTTCAATAATCCTTTTGTAAGTAAAGTTACTGCCTCAGCTACCACACAGGTTGAACAAATGGCCGACTACGTGGTTCAGAAATATAAAGGGCAGGCCATTATTGTTGTTAACAGCGGCAATCCCAAAGATGCTTCTTTGGTTAAAATATTTATGAACCGCGCGAATACGGCGATGCATGATGCTGGTGCCGATTCGATATCGGAAGTCAAAGGTTTTGGAGGGATCGGTAATTTTATTCAGTCGTCAAAAACCAATGTCATCATTGTTCCTTCAAATAACAGGTCATTCGTAACTGATTTTATTACAAAACTTAACCCACTCAGGGAAAAAAATCCAATCATACTTTTTGGTATGCAGAGTTGGACTGAGTTTGATAATTTGGATATTGATTACCTCAGCAATATGCAAACACATTATCCCTCATCTACTTTTATTGATTATGACAGTGAACAGGTTAAATTATTTGTTAAAAAATACGCGACTCAATACAAGACAGATCCTGGTTCATATGTTTTCCAGGGATTTGATGTGATTTATTTTTATGTAAGTATGCTTCGAAATTACGGACTTGGTTTTCAGAATAATTTAACAACAACAAAGCAGGCCGGCTTCCAGACTGCATTTGAGTTTTACCAGGTATCACCCGAAAGCGGCTTCGAGAATAAAGCGGTATTTATGCTCAGGTACCAGGATTACAAACTGGTTAAAGCGAATTAAATAATATGCTTACCAAAGAAGAGATTGCTGATTGGTTTAAATCCCTACAGGACAATATTTGCAACGCACTCGAGAATGAGGATGGAGGTGCTGTGTTCATTGAAGATAAGTGGGAAAGGCAAGAGGGTGGTGGAGGCCGTACACGAATTATTCAGAACGGAAATGTGATCGAAAAGGGTGGGGTGGCTTTTTCTGCTGTACACGGGCCATTACCGGAGTTTCTCGGGAAAGAACTTGGAACCTTGAACATCGAACGCGGAACTTTCTATGCTACAGGAGTTTCAATAGTGATCCATCCTAAAAGTCCGATGGTACCCATCATTCACATGAATGTGCGTTATTTTGAAACAGGAGATAATATAAAATGGTTTGGCGGCGGAATTGATCTTACTCCGCATTATGTTGATGAGGCGGATGCCCGTTTTTTTCATCAGCACTTAAAAGTTGTATGTGATAAATTTGACCCTGCCTATTATACTGAGTTTAAAAAGTGGGCTGATGATTACTTTTTTATTAAGCACCGTAATGAAACCCGTGGTATTGGCGGAATATTTTTCGACCATCTTAAGTCAACTGAAAAACGAACCATTGAGCAACTGTTTAATTTTGTAAAAGCGGTGGGTGAGAGTTTTGCCCCTATTTACACGCATTTTATGAATAAGAATAAAAAATTGCCGTATAATGAAAATGAGAAGCAATGGCAATTGTTGCGTAGAGGGCGTTATGTTGAATTTAATCTTGTGTACGACAGAGGAACGCGTTTTGGATTAGAAACGAATGGCCGCGTGGAATCGATATTAATGAGTTTACCTCAAATGGCTTCCTGGACCTATAACTATACTCCACAAAAGAACAGTAAAGAGGAGAAAACACTTTCGTTTTTAAAGAGGGGTATCAGTTGGGTATAACTTACCGCAAAACATTATACTTTCAGCTCTTGAACCCGTACTCCCTTTATTATCATTAATTTTTCTTTTGTTTTTTTTGAATTCTTTTTGCGGACATTGATCGTTATCGAACATTGTTTGTTGTAAACGGGATCAACCTGTTCCGCTTCATTTTCTTTTATTATCCTCATCACATCATTCATTGATTCATAGTCAAACAGAATTTTATACGAATCTGTTATCAGTTTTTCAACGATAGGGCTTTTGTCCAGCGCCTCAGCAGCAGCACTTCTGTAGGCATTGATAAGGCCATTGGTGCCTAAAAGTGTTCCTCCAAAGTAGCGGACAACAACCACAAGCGTTTGTGTTAAGTTTCTCGAAGTAATTTGATTCAGTATAGGCTTTCCGGCAGTATTTGCAGGCTCTCCGGCGTCACTTGAACGTGTCTGTTCACCTGAAGAACCTAATCGATAGGCGTAGCAAATATGTCGTGCTGAGAAATGTTCCTTTTTTATTTTCAGGAGATTTTTTTTGACTTCCTCTTCAGACTTTAAATTGAATGTATAGGCTATAAATTTGCTTCCTTTTTCTTTATATACTGAATTCGCAGGAGCTGAAATGGTAAAATAGCTATCGGGTGTTAGGTCCATTAAAACAATTGATCAGGATTTTACTTAATAATATTTACCTGTATAACTGTTTTTTCCTGAACAGATATTATTGATAAATAATACAAGCCGGAAGGAAAAGGTTCTGTGTCAATGGTGATCTTATTATCTATAAGGTTATTGCTTTGCCAAACTGTTTCACCCAAAATGTTAATCAGGCGCATTTCTTTAACACTGATATTATTGAGTTCAACATTAATTATGTCAGACGCAGGATTTGGGAATAGCGTGATCCCACCACTAGTGTTGTGTTTTGCTATACCAATCACGTCAGGCATTTCAATAACCACGGAGTCTATCCCGAAATTAATTGGAACATCACTGCCATCATTGCTTACAGCTCTGACCTGTGAATCAGAAATGAATAATGTATGGTATTTCTGAACAGGCAGATCGGGCATACTGTTTTTGATGGGAATCGTTAACTCTCCAATCTCACCATAGTTTGATATGTTTTGATGGTTGATCCGGGTGATCCCGATATCCATTCGTCCGATTGAACCAAAGTTCTTTGTAATGAAGATGATATTTGACCCGTTAATTCCAAGCCAGGAATTATTAGCGGTAAATTTTATTTGAGTTGAATCCACGATCTTTGGATTATAGTAAACGCTGAAGGCCAATCCGTAAATATTATTTCCCTGGTTTGCACCTGACCCGAGTAGTACCGGAACACTAAGTATAGTGCCTGCCAGGGTAGTATCCACAGGAAAACCGAATGTAAGTTCAGGTGTTCCGTTGATATAATCTGGTTTTGCCAATTTCAGGCTGTGACTAAGTGCATAATTTTTCAGAATAGCAGTTGTATCGCTTGAATTGATCACTCCGTCGCCGTTGCAATCAGCATGTTTTTCATTTATAGTTGTATTGGGCAAATTATTTGTCCAGTCATTGTTGGCCTGACTTACCCAGTTGATTGTCGCGCCCGGTCGCACAGGTCCCTGATTCCCATAACCCAGGCCCAGGGCCAGCAAATCATACACATTTGCTATGCCACTATAATCAGCATCTCCGGGCCAAACGCAAAGATTATTACTGACGACAGCTTCCGCCGTCGTGGTACAGGTGTTACTATCTGTACTCGTTACAGTATAACTTCCTGTCGACAGGTTAGAAATTGTCTGTCCGAAAGCTCCTGTACTCCAAGAATATGTAAAAGTACCCGTCCCACCGACCGCAGCGGCAACAACAGAACCATTGTTCTGACTGCATGTTATTTTTGTGACAGTAAGACCAATGGTTATTTTTGGAGGTTGAGCAACACTGACAATATTAATGCTTTTACAATTGTTGGAATCAGATACTGTCAAAACATAATTTCCTGACAATAGTTTTTCTGCAAAATAATTTGTCGATCCATTACTCCACATAAAATTGTATCCTGTTAATCCACCCGAAATACTGGCTGTTACTTTGCCTGTACTGTCTCCGTTACAATTAACATCATCAACAGCAATAGTGACAGCACCTATCGAAACATCAGAGATACATGTAGATCCGGTTTTAGTACATGAATTCATATCGGTTACTGTTAAGGTAAAACAGCCCACAGTCAGGTTGCTCACATATGGTCCCTTGGTACCTTCACTCCAGTTGTATGTTAAAGCGCCGCTACCTCCTGCACTTGAGGCAGTGGCGCTTCCGTTATTTGCTCCACATGTTGTATTTGTAGTTGAAAAAACAGGGGTGCTGATCGCATTAGGCTGGGTCAATGAAATGGTACTTGTTTTTTTACATCCTTTGCTGTCAGTGATCGTAACCGTGTAATTTGCAGCGGAAAGGTTTGTTGCAACAGATCCGGTGAATCCATTACTCCAGGAAGTAATATATGTTGGTGTTCCTCCTGAAACTATTACACCGGCGGTACCATTCTTTAATCCGTTGCATGAAACATTAGTTGAGGCGATTGTCAATACTAAAGGGGATGGTTCGGTTATTGACACTATTGATGATGCCACACAATTATTTGCGTCAGTAATGGTTACGATATATGAATTGGCTGTTATGTTATTTAACACAGCAAACGAAGAAGTTGTGCTTCCCGCTGTTCCGTCGCTCCATACATAGGCATAGGGAGGCGTTCCTCCTGTAATAGTTGCCGATACAGATCCGGATTGCCCGTTGCAATTTATTCCTGTGCTTATACTTGCTGTAACAACAGGGCCGGAAATATTCGCGATAGAAATTGTACTGCTCTTAATACAACTGTTGGCGTCTGTAACGCTCAAAGTATATGTGCCAACCGATAAACCTGAAGCAGTTTGCCCAATTGTGCCATTACTCCATTGATAACTAAGTGTTCCATTGCCACCTGCACTTGAGGCGGTTGCGGCTCCATTGTTTAATCCACAAGTTGTGTTTGAAACAATAAATGTGGGTTTGCTTATCGAATTTGGTTCCGTTATAGTTATGCTTCTTATCAAACTACAGCCTTTGTTGTCAGTTACGGTTACAAAGTAACTTGCGGCTGAGAGATTTACAGAAGTCGCGCCATTTGTACCATTACTCCATAAAAATGTGTAGCCGGGCGTTCCTCCCGCAGCGATAATTGAAGCAGATCCTGTTGCCCCTCCATTGCACAAAATGTTAACCGGGGTTATTGCCGCGGAGAGAGCGGCTGGTTCTGTAATTGAAATGTTTGTTGATGAAGTACAATTGTTTGCGTCTGTAAGTGTTAATGTATATGCGTTTGCAGGAACATTATTTAGAATAATAGTAGAGCCGGAGGTGCTGCCATTTACTCCGTTACTCCATACATACCCGAAAGGACCTGTTCCATCGGAAATATTTACAGTTACAGAGCCTGTTTGTCC
>JAEUTS010000271.1 GCA_016787005.1 Bacteroidia bacterium | reverse complement strand
GTTTTTTTCATCGATCTTCTTTGCAGTAGCCACCAATTTGATCTTATATCCTTTTTCCTTTGCATATTGAATATCAAAATCAGAAAGATTTTGGATACCTATATTTAACACATCTTCAGGTTTGATGAATAAACCAAAACTGTGAGCAGCAATAATGACCAATTTAAATTTAGGATCAAATCCGCCAACATCAAGTGTGGGGTCGGTTTCGGCAAAACCAAGGTCCTGAGCCTGTTTCAGAGCAACAGGATAACCAATCCCTTCATTAAATATTTTGCTGAGAATATAATTGGACGATCCGTTGAAAATACCGCTAACTGAATTCAGCAACTCATTGTCATAATATTCTTCCAGGTTCCGGATAACAGGTATACTTCCGCAGGATGAAGCTTCATACAACAATGATACATTGTGCTTGTGCTGTAATTCTACCAGTTCGTCCAAATGGTTTGCCACCATTCTTTTATTGGCAGTAACTACATTCTTCCCGCTTTTTAATGCGGCAGTAACAATTTTATACGCTTCATCGGCATCATCTATCAACTCAACTATTAAATTGATCTCAGGATTATCCAATAATTCATTTTTATCGAAAGTATAAAGTTGTTGGGGAATTGTGCGTTTCTTGGTTTTATCTTTCACACAAATCTTTACCACTTCCGCTTTAAACCCCTTGCTCTTTCCCAGTATGTCGTACAGGCCTTGCCCTACAACGCCGAAACCAAAAAGTCCGATTTTAATTTTGCTCATTTTTTTCGTTTTTTTTAAATATTTATATCGTTATATGCTTTCTTATTGAAATTATGAAAAACAGAAAAGACCTCATCTGTCCGCCTAAGGCGGACACCTTCTCCAAATGGAGAAAGAAAACGGTAAAATATTTTTTAAATTTAAAATTGAAATTTTTCATTCTGAATTTTGAGTTTGATGATAAAAATGGAATTCATTTTTTCGTGGCATCAAACCTGTCATTCAGATCTGACGCATCAGCACATACAACAGCAGCAACACATATATCCAAAGATGGAAGGTGCTGAAACAAGGGATGAGAACCCCTTTTGAGAAACTATTTCTGTTGATGCTGATTTCATAATTACTTATGTAGATGCAAATATATATAATCTACCTGAATAATAGACTATTTGATCGAAAAAAATTATTGGTGCGAAATATCGTTTTTTTACTTAAAAAGGTCATTTTCAAGCCAAAAATATCAAGGTGTAATAAGGTTCACATTAATACTACAGCCGTTTTTGTCTTTAATATTTACGGCATATGTTCCCGGGCATAGTTGATTTTTATACCTGTTTACGTATCCATCAGGCCATGTATAAGTATAAGGACTTGTTCCACCAAAAGCATTTACCATTACCCACCCTTTACAACCACATCCTGCACAGGTGGATGTACCTTTTGTGAATTGTCCGGAGAAAGGTGACGGAGAAATTATTGTGGCGGCGGCAGTTGCACTACAGCCTTTTGCATCAATAACCGTTACTGTGTAATTACCAGCAATTAAGTTTGTTGCTGTTTGCCCCGTTTGTCCATTCGTCCAGACGTACGCGTAAGGAGAAGCACCTGTGCCGGGATTAGCTGTCGCGCTGCCATTGCTGCCTCCGTAACAGTTTATATTAGTTGTAGCAGTCGTTGCAGTAACAGCCGGATTAACCGTTACTGTAGCAGTTGTTGTTGCGGTAGCTCCACCTGCATCAGTTACTTTAACTATATATGCTGTGGTTGAAGCAGGACATACGTAAATACTCTGTGTAGCAGCGCCGGTACTCCAGGAATATACATAAGGTGCTGTGCCTCCTGCTCCTGCTGCTGTTACTGTTGCACATGAAGCCGGACACACGGAATTCCCTGTTGCTGTAACCGTAGGAGCGCTGCAATTAATCACTTTTATGTAATCTGTAATATAACTCTGGCAGCCAGATTTTTTAACCAAATGGTTGATTTCATAAAGACCCGGGGCTGAAAATGTATACGAGAGGTTAGTTGTGGTGATTCCATTTGCCAGGTAGAGTGGTGAGGAGCCCGGAAGATTCTTAAGATACCAGGCGTAAGTTACTCCAGCTCCTGGTGGATTACCGGTATTGGTAAACGTTACACTTGTTCCGATACATACGGGTGAAGGAAAGGTGAACGTGCCAACAACAGTGCTAGTTCCATTTATAGTAAATGTACGTGTAGTGGAGCATCCTGTAGCATCGGTAAGTGTTAAAGTATAAACTCCTGCTGTAAAAACTGAAATCTTATCGCTTACCTGACCAGGTCGCCAATTGAGCGTAGAACCTGTTTGGCCCGTACTCCAGGTATAGGCATAAGGACCTGTGCCTCCAACAACACCATCGAATGATGCAGCCCCTGTTGTGAAGCACGAAATATCAGTTGGCACTGTATTCATAACTATAGTTGGCGCATTTACAACTATGGTTTGACTTACAGTGCATGCATTTGCATCAGTTACTGTTACTATATAATTACCTGCTGATAAGCCCGTGATTATTGAAGTGGACTGAGCCGTATTCCATAAATAAGTATATGGAGCACTGCCTCCTGTCGGATATGCGTTTCCTGTTCCGGTATTCGCCGAGCATGACCACTGCGTTGCCGTTCCCATAACAAGCGGTTGGGGCTGGGTAAGTGTTATTGTTGAAGTTGTTGAACAGCCACCTCTCGTAATAGTAACGGTATAAGTAGCGGGTGCAAGATTTGAAATCTGAGAGCTGAGACTGGTGGTGATCGAGTTAACACCATTGCTCCAATTATAAGTATATGTACCCGCCGGTGCGCTTATCGTTACTGTTGCACTGCCATTATTTATTCCGTTACAGGTTGAGTTGGCCGATGTGATGGAGGTTGCACTCAGCGCTTGTGTTATCGCAACTGTGGAGATGGATACACAGGAACCATCAGTAATAGTAACAGTATATGTATTGGCCGACAAGCCGGTAATGGGAATTACATTGGCTGTTGTAGTTCCGGAAGTTCCGTTGCTCCACGCGTAGTTATAAGATCCGCCGGAACCATTGCTTATGGTCACATTAGCGCTGCCATTGCTCCCACCGCTGCAGTTTACGTTTGCAGTAACAGCTGTTGATGCAGATACAATGCAGCCACAACTATTTACTGTTATGTATGAATTTTTTGTAACACTGTCTTTTTTACATGCCGTGGTCAGCACAAGCTTAACTGAATATGTACCGGCTCCGGGAAAAGTAACAACAGGCTTTATGGCAGTTGAACTGGTGGGATTGCCTCCTGTAAACGTCCACTTGAATTTATAACCTGAGGTATCACAGGTATTTGCTACAGTTGGTGTAAATGCAACAGGCGCATTTACGCATACCGTGGTAGTGTTGGCGGTATAATCCAGGCCAAGAATTTTTGCTTCACATAAATTAATACACAACTGTCCGATAATCGCGTCCTGATAACTGAAGCCTCCACCGTCGTAAGTTGTTTGAAAAGCACCGGCGGTAACAGGATATGCGCCATTGGTTGAACATGTAAAATACAGGAAGTTACCCCAAACAGCTAATGCCGAAGATGATATTTTGCTTGCTGAGTTCATCCATCCATTGTCTCCAATGATCTCATCTTCTGTTGATCCCCCTATATTTGTCAGGCAGCGTTGCTGTCCATTGCTGTCGTACCTGGCTATAAAATCATCTTCCGAAGCCCAGCCAATACCTCCTCCGCAAGCTACCTGGTAAGCACAGGGACTTACCGGATAACCCGGTGTTGAACAAGTATTGGTCTCTTCCCATTCTCCAAGGATATAAATATTGTTACTTGCATCTGTCGCTATACCACCAACAAACTCCCGGATATTTGACGCACCCATATAAGTGCCCCATTGACGCGTACCTACACTATTAAATTTTCCGATAAAAATTTCTCCCATCGGTGCGGGTGTACCAGAAAGAGCAGGCTGGTAAGCGCCAGCTGTGGCGATCGCATTGGTTGAACCGGTTTCGCCCGCTATTATTACACTCCCTGTTCCGTCACAGGCAACAACATGTGCTCCGTCATCGGCAGTTCCTCCGTAGTAAGTAGCCCACAGCATTGAACCCGCTGCATTTAATTTACACAGGAACCCATCGCTCGTTCCTCCTCCATACACCGCCTGGTGTGCGCCTGCAGTAACAGGAAAATCAGCGGATGTGGTTATTCCCACAAAATAAACAGCGCCCGAAGCCGGATCACACGCAATACCGCCATTCGCTTCGGAACCGGTGCCGCCTGCATAGGTTGCCCAGACACGACTGCCAGTCGGTGTAAATTTTGCTACAAACACATCCATAACACCTTTAAGTGTTGTTTGAAAAGCTCCGGGCGTTGCAATGTTATTATTTGATTTTGTTACTCCATATAAATAAACATTGCTTCCATCTGTAACAACACTTGTGCCCTGGGTAGTTCCCGATCCATAAAAGGTAGCCCATAATCTTAGTCCCGCATTATCCAACTTTAATAAAAAACAAGGGTTAAACGCGGCCTGGTATACAATATTTGCACCAACAGCCCCAACAGGAAAACCGGGGGAGCTGGCAGTTCCTGTTACATAGGTGTTTCCAAAACCGTCGCTTGTTATACCTGTGCCATCATCTTGCCCCCCAACACCGCCATAATAAGTTCCCCACATCCGGCTGCCATTTACATTCATTTTTACTACATACGCGTCCCTTTCAACACCACTAAGCACAGAAATGGCCCCCTGGAAAGCGCCTGCCGAAACCGGAAAATTAACAGAGCCGGCATATCCTGTAAACACAGCATTCCCCGAAGGGTCTGCTGCTACCGCAACGCCTAAATCAGCATCTTTTCCTCCGTAATAAGAGATCCAGGGATCAATTACTAAAGGGAAAGAATGATTCCAGGGTCCAAGATCAAAGCTCACAGTTGTTTCGTTTAAAATATATTGAGCTTTAACATCAATAATTCTACCATTAATGTTTTGATAAACTTTCGGCATTGATTCCTGAAACTCATTTACACTGGTTTTTATTACTAAGTTCCCTTTACCTTTAATATAAATACTTTCAGCTCCTTTCCAACTGAGTTTTATTTGGCCGAGGTCGGCATGCGGCTGCACGATGAGATCATATTTAATACCATTTTGTTTGTCGCCGTAAAAAGCAATGTCAATATTATTGTAGATGTTCTTGTAAGTAACTTTGTTATACTGGTGCACATTGGTTACACCTTCAGGACAGTGAGAATAATAATAATTTTGATACCCTTCCACTTCATCTTCATTCAGTAAAATGGTGCTTGGATTCGCCCCTTCAAAGTCCATATCCACGCGATGTACTTTAATGCTTTCGTTTTTCATCAGCTCATCTTGCTTTGCTTGTTCTTCTGCCTCGGTTATTATTCCGGCTTTAACTAACTCTTCTACCTTTTCGTGTACATCATACATTACTTCTCCCATATTGGTATAAGTGTAGCTGACACCTGTTTTGCGAAGGTATATATCTGCTCCGTTGCCCTCACTTTTATATAATACGTCCGCACAGAATTTGCCATTCATATCGGCTACCTGTCCTTTGTTGGGGGTGAACATGATTCCGCTTCCTTTAAGATTTTTGAAATTTTGCTGATCTCCATATGCAATAGAGTTTTGAGCCCGGATTTGAGATATGCAACAAGCAATTGCAGCAAACAGAAATATTTTTTTTGCCATGCAAATTTTGTAGATATGACTCAGGTTTACCATCAGAAGATTTTATGGTGTAGTTAAGTTAACACTTACACTGCAACCATTCTTATCCTTAATATTTATTGTATACATGCCCGGGCATAGTTGATTCTTATACCTGTTTATATATCCATCAGGCCAGATATAACTATAAGGACCCGTTCCACCAGAGGCATTTACCATTAGCCATTCTTTACATCCGCATCCTGCACAGACGGCTGTACCTTTTGCAAATTGTCCTGTTAAAGCAGGTGGTGAAAATATAGTTGTTGTGGAAGTTGAGGTACAGCCTTTGCTGTCTGTTACCGTTACAGTATAATTTCCTGCACTCAAACCTGAGACCAAAGAACCCGAAACCAAATTACTCCAAGTATAAGTATATGCCGGAGTACCGCCACCTCCAGCTGCGGCTGCGGAGCCTGTTGAACCACCGCTACAAATAATATTGGTTGGTGTAATTGAAACCGAAACGGCAGGATTTACAGTAATCAAAGCTGTTGAAGTAGCTGTTGCGCCTGTATTATCAATTACGGTTACCGTATAAACGGTATTTGATGAAGGACACTGATTTATACTTTGTGTTGCCGATCCATTGCTCCATAAATAAGTATATGGACCAGTGCCGCTACTTCCATTAGAGGTTACTGTTGCGCAGGTTCCGGAACATACATTTGCACTTGTGGCTGTGACTGTTATACCTCCGCAAGACGTAACAGTGATATAGTTACTGTTTACAATACTGTCTTTTTTACAAGCAGTAGTAAGCACCAATTTGACAGTATAATTACCTGCCGCAGCATAACTAACCACGGGTTTTACGTCCGTAGAACTTGCCGGACTCCCACCTGTAAATGTCCAGTGAAATTTATATCCTGTTGTATCACAACTATTACTTACAGCGGGTGTAAAGGTAATAGGCAGATTGGTACAAACATTCGTAGTACTTACAGTATAACTCAGACCAAGCACTTTGGCTTCGCAAATATTAATACAAAGCTGAGAGATAAAAGCATCCCCGCCACCGGTATATACATTTGAAGAAACCGGGCCGGCATATATTGTTTGAAAAGCACCAGCGGTAACAGGATAACCGCCTGTTGTAATACCCGTAATATATAACACATTTCCATAAACAGAGATCCCTCCACCTCCGCTTTGGCTGCCATCCATATCATCTTCTCCCGAACCACCCAGATAGGTTATACAAAGTTGCTTTCCGATAGGATTGTATTTTGCTATAAACTGATCTTCCGGATAAGGGGCGGGGCCACCTCCAAAATTTGTCTGGTATGCACAAGTGCTGATCGGATAGGTTCCTGCATTTGCGTCTTCAAATTCTCCTACAAAGTAAATGTTGTTATTTACATCCACTGCTGTTGAATAGGCTTGTACCGGTTGATTTCCTCCAAGAAAAGTAGCCCATTGTCGAACACCGGCGCTGTTAAATTTAACAAGGAAACCCTTTTGGCCACCTCCAACCGCTTGTTGAACTATATTTCCGCAACAGGAACCGATCGGTAAGTTAGCTGAATATGTATACCCGGAAATAATTGCATTACCCGCGAAATCAACTGTCATTCCCCATGCGTAATCACCACCGCTGTTTGTTGCACCATAATAGGTTGACCACAATAAAACTCCTATCGAACTAAATTTCGAAACATAAGAATTATTGCCACATCCGAATCCAATATTTGGAAAAGGGCAACTGCCAAAACCCTGAAAGTAGGCTCCTCCTCCAGGATTTAATAGTGGGTAATTAGCAGAATTTGTGTAGCCGGTTATGAAAATATTTCCGGAAGGAATATCGCAATCAATTCCTGTGGAAGTTTCACTTTTTGAACCACCGATATAGGTCGCCCAAATTCGACTTCCTGCTGAAGTAAATTTGGCAACGAAAGCATCACCCCCGGCATTTAAACCTACCTGAAAAGCACCGGCGGTTGATATCGCGTTGGGAGAAGAAGTTCTTCCATACAAATATATATTTGCGCCATCAGTAACAACATCAGAGCTCCAATCACTGCTTGTTCCGCCATAATACGTAGCCCATTGCCTTACGCCACCCGGATCAAATTGTATCAAAAAGGCTTCGCCGCCGCCGCCATTGATCGTTTGATGAGATACCGCTGACACAGGAAAATTAACAGAACTTGTGCCGCCGGAGACCAATACATTTCCAGCACCATCACAAGTAACTCCCCCGGCACCATCATAATCGGTACCTCCATAATAAGTAGCCCATAAGCGATTGCCGGCAGCCCCCATTTTCACCACAAAAATATCCGCAAATCCGGCTGATGCCAGTGAAATCTGGGTTGCTCCACCTGTGGTCGGAAAATTAGCGGAAATTGTGTTTCCAATAAAAACTACATTTCCTGTTTTGTCGGTAGTTACTGAAATGCCCTCCTCTCTATTGTTACCCCCGTAATATGACAACCAAGGGTCTATTACTAAAGGGTATTCAGGGTTCCAGGCCGCAAGTTTAAATTTCACCATTGTTCCATCCAGAATATATTCCGCATTTACATCAGTAATTTTTCCATTGATGTTTTGATAAACTTTTGGCATTGATTCATAAAACTCATTCACACTTGTTTTTATCACTAAGTTTCCTTTACCGTTAATGCATATACCTTCAGCTCCTTTCCAACTGAGTTTTATTTGGTTGGGGTCAGCATGCGGCTGTACGATGAGATCGTATTTAATACCGTTTTGCTTGTCGCCGTAATAAGTAATATCAATATTATTGTAGATGTTCTTGTAAGTTACTTTGTTATACTGATGCACATTGGTTACACCTTCAGGACAGTGAGAATAATAATAATTTTGATACCCTTCCACTTCATCTTCATTCAGTAAAATGGTATTTGGATTCGCCCCTTCAAAGTCCATATCCACTCGATGTACTTTAATACTTTCGTTTTTCATCAGCTCATCCTGCTTTGCTTGTTCTTCAGCCTCGGTTATTATTCCGGCTTTAATTAAATCTTCTACCTTTTCATGCACGTTGTGCATTACTTCTCCCATATTGGTATAAGTGTAGCTGATACCTGTTTTGCGGAGGTATATATCTGCTCCGTTTCCCTCACTTTTGTATAATACATCAGCACAGAATTTGCCATTCATATCGGCTACCTGTCCTTTGTTGGGAGTGAACATGATGCCGTTTCCTTTAAGGTTCTCAGCAACATTAACTGGTTTCTTTTCGGTGAGAACACCCTCACATATGGCAAAACCAGCTCTTGTAAAAAACAAAAGCAGCGATATGGCATATCCCACCTTCATAACATTTCCAAATTCAGACTTGCGACAGGTATTGGTCATTGTTACGGGTTAAATTATTGTTAATTCAATCCATGTAAAGATCGTATTTCAAATTTAAAGAAGAGACATTCAAATCAATAACCAATTTTTCTATATTAATAACAATTCTAAATTTATAATTAGCTAAAAATAAGTATATTTATATACAATAAATTAAATATAAATAACATGTCTAATATAAGTACATCAGACTTGTACCAATTAATAAAATCTCTTTCTAAGACTGAAAAAAGGTATTTTACATTAAATACATTGAAAAAGAAAGAGAAAAAAAAGAATGCATTCCAAATTCTCTTCAACGCGATAGAAAATCAAAAAGAATTTAACGAGAACGCACTACTGTCGGCGAGAAATAAAATCCCCCATTTGCCGGTGATGAAAAAACGACTTTTCGAAATGATACTTAAAAGCATGGAAATGTATCATTTGGAAAACTCACTGGAAAACAAACTAAGAAGTACGATCAATAAGATCGAATTCCTATTTCATAAAGGATTGAATGAACCCTGCGCGAAACTTATCAAAAAAGCAAAGAAGGTTGCTAAGGAAAATGAACTATGGGAACAATTGATCGAGATACTGAACCTGGAAAGCCTGTTATTGGCTGCTTACAACAGGTCGGCTCAAGCGGACAGATCGAGATTAAAAAGTAACAAAGAGGCTCATGAAGCCTTGCGTCAATTAAAAAACCGATTGGATTATCTTAAACTAAGCATTGAGATTACAGAACTTAGCAAAGGAAGGCAGGTAATACGAAAGAAAAATGAGCTGAAACATGTTGATTCCATTTTAGCCAACCCTCTGTTAAAAAGCGAAGAAATGGCGCTTTCGTTGAAAACCAAATCAACCTTTTACTTTCTGTTATCAAGGGGGGCACTAATGAAATTCAGAAATAAAAAAGCCATTGAATACGGGGGGAGATATGTTAATTTCTCCACTCCAAAAAAAAATCCTACGTTGGGAAGTATATTAACCTACTTCAATTCCCTCGCCGGATATCTTCATCTCTGCCTTGAAGATAAAAACTACAGAGCAGCGGAAATTGCAGTAATGAAATTAAAATCTATTCCCATTCAATTCAATATCAAGGGTAGTGATTTTCTTCAATCCAGTATCTACTCTATGTCAACCGGCTCTTTGTTTTCCATCTATCTTGATACAGGACAATTCAATAAAGCCTTGACACTTATCGGGGAGGTTGAAGAAAACAAAGGAATAATTGAAAAAAATCTAAGTGTGTCAAACAAAATTGTATTGAACTTTTATTTCTTTTATACATATTTTGGCTTGGGAAATTACCGATCTGCCTTGGTGTGGCTAAATAACACCATAGATTCGATAGCGAAAACCGGTTTACGTGAAGATCTTTATTCGATATGCAAAATCCTGATCCTTCTTGTCCATTACGAATTAGGAAATCACGACCTCATTTCTTACATAGGAAAATCCGCTTTCCGGAAGCTGGGAAAACTGAAGGAATTGCACCAATTTGAATCCATCATGCTTGATTTTTTCAACAAAAAACTTCCGGAAGTAAGTAATGACAAAGAACGTATTGAGTTGTTCAAAGCCCTCAAGGTCGATCTGGAAAAGTTAAACAAGCATCCAGAAAGCTCCGTGATGAGAAATTTTGATCTCATCTCCTGGATAGATTCTAAAATTGAAAGGCGATCATTCGCACAGATCGTGAAAGAAAAGGCTGGTCACATCAGGGAGCAGTGAGATTCACATTAATACTGCACCCGTCACGGTGTAGTTAAACTTACGTTTATACTACAACCGTTTTTATCCACAATATTTACATTATATGCACCCGGGCATAACCGATTCTTATAACGATTACCATAACCGTCCGGCCAGGTATAGCTGTAAGGACTTGTTCCGCCGGTTGCATTTACCATTAACCACTCTTTACAACCACATCCGATGCAGCTGGCCGTGCCTTTGGTGAATTGCCCTATTAGCGCCGGTGGAGAAGCTATTGCAACTGTACTAGTGGCAGTACAGCCTTTTATATCAGTAACTGTTACAGTATAACTTCCTGCGCTCAAGCCTGAAACCGAAGAGCCTGAAGCCAAATTACTCCAATTATAGGTATATGCCGGAGTACCACTTCCGGCTGTCGCTGTGCCGCTGCCATCCGAATTGCCATTACACGAAATATTACTCATGGATGCAGTTACTGAAATAGCCGGGTTTACTGTTACTACGGTTGTTGATGTAGATGTGCCGCCCCCGGTATCACGGATCGTCACTGTATAAGTGGTTGTTGATGCAGGGCATGGGTTAATGTTTTGTGTTGTTGCCCCGTTACTCCAGGTATAGGTATAAGGACTTGTACCTCCTGTTCCGCTGGCAGTCACTGTACCGCAGCTTCCGGGACAGACCGAACTGCCTGTTGCAGTTACAGAAGGACCGCTAGTGCAATTGATAACGTTAACACTGGATGTTTCCTGTTTTGAACAACCTCCGGATGTAACTGTATGAGAAATAGTATAACTCCCTGTACTTAAAAAAGTATAGGAAAAATTTACTGTTGAACCACTTACGTTTGCCGGTGAAACAAGCCAGTTATAAGTGCCTGTTGAACCTGTATTGGTAAATGTTACATTGGTACCCAGACAGACTGTTCCGGTTGGGGATTGGGTGAATGTGGCCGTCGGGCCCGCTGATGCCGCTACATTAACAGTCGCCGTTTTTGTACACCCATTCACAACATCGGTAACAAATACCGTATAGGTCCCGGACAAGACTTGTGAAATCGAAGAAAAAGTTTGGCCTACCGGACTCCAGCTGTACGACAAAACACCAGAACTACCTGTTACTACTACACTTGCGCTGCCATTTGCATTATTACATGTGGTAGCAGTTGAACTCATAGCCAAAGACATAGGTGATGGCAAAGTAATATTTACAGTTTTACTTACCGAACAGTTATTGGCATCTTTTACTGTAACCGTATACGTACCAACGGCAAGGTTAAATGCTGTTTTCACGGTTGCACCATTACTCCAGTTATAGGTATATGTTCCTGTCCCCCCACTCGGATTGACTGAAGCTACCCCATTACTACTGTTACAATTTGTCGGCGAAATTTGTGAAGTTGTTGCACTTAAAACTAACGGCGCAGTAATGGTGATCGACAAAACTGTTGTAGCAGGCGCCGCATCGGTAATTGTTACAGTATAGGTACCGGCTGCAAGACCTGTTATTGTTTGTGAGGTGGCTCCATTTGACCAAAGAAAAGAAAAGGGAGCAGTGCCTCCAATAGGTGTAGCTATAGCAGAGCCATTTGTTTGACCACTGCATAAAACATTAGCCCCGGTGACATTAGCTGTAAAACTACAATTGTTAACAGTAATATAAGCAGACTTGGTAACAGTTTCCGTTTTACATGGAGTAGTAACAGTTAACTGAACAGTATGGGCGCCTGCACCGGAAAATATAACTGATGGATTTATCGCAGTAGAGGTTGCAGGGGTACCGCCGGTAAATGTCCACAGGAATTTATAGCCTTGGGTAATAGTGTCACACGAAGTATTAACAGTGGGTGTAAATCTGATCGGTGCATTCGAATTAGCACACACAGTTGCAGTACTCGAAGTAAAGTCAGGACTCAATAGTTTTGCTTCACAAATATTAATACACAACTGATCAATAAAGGCGTCGCCTGCGGTTTGATATGCTGCCGCCTGAGTTCCGGAGCCTGCATATGTTGTCTGAAAAGCACCCCCAGTTACCGGATATCCACCATCTGTATAACCGGTGATGTAAAGCCAATTTCCATTTACAGTAATTGCACCACCCGATATTCCTCCTCCATATAGTGCATACCCGTAATCGAGATCATCCTCTCCTGTACCCCCGATATATGTAATACATCTCTGCCAACCATTTGCGTCAAACCTGGCAATGAATTGATCCTCTACCCATTGAGAAACCCATCCGCCACCAAAATTTGTCTGGTATGCACATGAGCTTATTGGGTAATTGCCAGAATTTGAATCTTCCCATTCACCATAAGCATATATATTATTATTTCCATCTACGGCAATCCCTCCGTAGAACCACTCATTTAAATTACCTCCAAAATAAGTACCCCACAAAAGCGAACCGGCGTTATTAAATTTGGCAATGAATCCATCCATACCACCACCGAAAACAGACTGATAGGCCCCAATAGTTGCAATGGAACCCGCAGATTGTGTGCGTCCCCCAAGTACAATATTTCCAATGTTATCAACAGCAATACAGGTTCCTATTTCCTCGTTATTCCCGCCATAGTATGTACTCCATAACCGTACGCCGGCAGGACTGAACTTTACAAGGAACGCATCCCGGCTGCCTCCGAATGCCATCTGGGCTCCTGCTAATACAGGAAAATTAGTTGAAGCTGACGAACCTGCTATATAAATATTTCCGGAAATATTATCATACGCAACACCTCCGCATACATCCCATTGCGCACCACCTACATATGTTCCCCACAAACGGTTGCCTGTGGGGCTAAACTTCGTTACAAAAACATCCGCAAGCCCATTATTAGCAGCTTGAAATGAACCTCCGGTTGAAATAGCGTTAGGAGACAAGGTGTTCCCATAAAAATAAATATTGCTACCATCTGTAGCCACATCGTATCCATAATCACCGCTCGTTCCACCATAAAAAGTCGCCCATAACCGTACTCCGGCCGCATCGAGCTTTAGAAGAAATGCATCCCCATCCTGCAAACTATTGCCGCCATATACTGGCTGATGACAAGCAGCAGAAACCGGAAAGTTTGTGGAAATAGTATTCCCCGCAATCAATACATTTCCGGCAGCGTCTGTGGTTATGCCACACCCATGTTCATTACTTGTACCGCCATAATAGGTAGCCCATAACCTGTTACCATTTGCATCCATTTTCACAATAAAAGCATCCCCTTCAGCATCATGATATGCCGCTATAACAACCTGACCGCCATAAATAGCCTGATAGGCACCGGCCGAAACAGGAAAGTTGACCGATTGTACAACTCCGGTAAACAATACGTTGCCTGAAGGATCTGTTGTAACAGAAACACCTGCATCAACACTACTTCCGCCAAAATAAGAAAGCCAGGGGTCGACCACCAATGGGAATGAAGAATTAAAAGTAGAAAATGAAAAATGGACAATTACATCATTGTTTGACAAATATTCGAGCCTGTATTCTGTTTCTACATCAACAATTTCCCCATTTACATTTTGATATACTTTAGGCAATTGTTCAGTCATTTCACCAACTGAATTTTTAATTCTTAATTCTCCATTCTTAATTATTAAATCATCCGCTCCACTGTATTTTAATTTTATATCATCCGGATTTCCACCGGGATTTACAACTATATCATATTTCAATCCGTGTTCTTTACCTCCGTAATATTTTATATCGATCTTATTGTAAATGTTTTTAAACGTTATCTCATTATAGGAATTTACATCTGTAATGCCAGCCGGACAATGTGCATAGTAATAATTAGAGAGTCCCTCTACCCGATCAGCTACGTTTATCTCAGCTGTCGGATTGTCTGCCTGCGCTGAGGCTTCGGCAGATAAACAATTCAAAAAATCAATGTCTATCCTGTGAACCTTTAATATTTGCTTATTCATTACCTCCAACCTCTTTCTTTCAGCATTCGATGAATTAATTTCTCCGCTCTCTTCCAGCTCTTCCACCTGCTCGTTGACTTCGTGCATTACATCCGGCAAATTGCTCACTACATAGCTAAGTCCTGTTTTTCTTAAGTACACATCTGCTCCTCCGCCATCACCTTTAAATAAAATATCGGAACGAGTCTGCTGACGCATGTCAACCACCTGCCCCTTGTTTTGAGTAAACTGCATCCCTGCTCCCCTCAACGATGCTGATGGGTTACCACGCGAACCCGAACTCGCTGCCGATGACACCGCCGAAGGTAAAATAGTTGTGTTGTTACTGTTTTGGGCAATCGAATTACAAGTAATAGCCGTCACCAACAAAAGGGTTACGATTCCTCCAATATTCCGAAACGGGTAGTATGGCTTCATACTAAATAATCTATTTATTTGTGGCTGGTTATTTACTTATAGCAAGATAAGTCTGCAAAAAGGAAAAAGCAAAAATATTTAAGTCTTAAATTCCCTGACCTATAACTAAATTTAAAACAGAAAAAAATAAAAACCTTAAAATAAAAAGTGCTACTTTTAATTTGGCTATAAACAAGTTGAAAAAATGAAAACTCCATCTAACGAATTATTTCAGCTTATAAGATCCCTTCAGCCCCAGGAAAAGGCTTATTTTAAGCAATATATGAGCAGTTTCGATAGAGGTAAAAAGCTTACCTCTTGTCTATTTCTATTTGACCGCCTAAATAAAATGAAAGTATATGAGGAGAAAAACATAAAAAGTGAGATGGCCAAAAAATTCCACACTACTAATTTTCCTAAGCTTAAAAATACCCTTAGCTCCGTGCTACTTACAAGCCTGGTTGAATACCATTCCCAAAGTTCAATCACGCTCCAACTGAACCAAATGCTTTCAGAAGTGGAAATATTAATGTCTAAAAATCTTTTAAGCAAAGCGGCCAGTATAATTAAAAAGGCTAAAATGATTGCTTCGAAGACTGAAGAGTTGGACCATTTACAAATGCTTTTAGGATTCGAACAAAATATACATTCCATTACCAATTATCCAAAAAGCCGGATAAAAAAACGTGATATAACCAAAGAAAAAATTGAATTACTGGAAAAAGAAAGAAATCTATTCATGCATCAAAAAAACAGGGAAGAAATTTATGCCTTTTATATTAAAAATGCTGAAATATCCCGACCTGATGATATCCAAATGATCAGTAACGCTTTGCGTAAAGCAGATCTACTTCCACCTCCTATGACATTTAAGGCTGAAAAGCAATTGCTTAATTCAAAAGCGCTTGCCCATTATTTTTTAAATAACAAAACTGAACGTTATAAATTCAGCAAAAAATTTGTTGAGATTTACGACAACAAAGGGGAAGATGCGATTTTGGACGACCTTAGAAATTATTTAATTGGATTAAGCTATCTTTTATTTTCTCAAAACCTTTTAATGAAATTTAAGGAAGTAGAAGAAACTTATGAAAAGGCCAAATATTATTATACTAAGCTTTCGCCAAAAAGAAGGTCAGCCAAAATTGAAACTGCCCTCTTCGCTCTTGATATCAACTATATTGAAAGCCTGCTTAAGCAACTTCAGTATACCAAAGTCATTGATATCGGTGAAACAATTTCAAAAAAATATTTAAAATACAATTGGGTCGAGCCATATGGTTTGATATACTTATATTATTATGTTGCCTTGTCTTATTTTTATTCCGAAAATAATAAACTATCACTTAAATGGATCAACAGACTATTTATTTTCGAAGGAAGTGATGAGAATAAACTTATCATTATCTCTAAAATTCTGCAAATTATTATCCATTACGAATTGCAGAACAACGACCTTGTATTCTCCCTTGCTCAATCTCTTATTAAAAAGCTTAATAAAGTAAATAAACTGGGCTTATTCGAAAAATCATTTTTAAATTTTTGTATAAATAAACTTTCCAAAATCAAAGGAGCAGAAGAAAAAAAAGAAGCTTTCATCGCATATCGCTCACAATTGAAATCAAGTCCACAAGAATTATTAAACGAAAAATCCGCCTATTCCTTTTTTGATTTCGACGCCTGGATTGACTTTAAAATTGAGAACCGTCCATTTTTCGATATTCTGAGCGAAAGATCGATCAAAAGAAAATAACCTCATATTATCTGCAAAACCCGTATTCTTCATACTGCCCTTTGCGGATTCTCTTTCGTCCTGTTTCCATATTTATTCCTGTTTTTTTAGTATTATTGTAACCATAAATTAAATCCTTTACATGGCTAAAGTTGCGTTAATAACCGGGGTTACCGGTCAGGATGGTGCCTATTTGAGTGATTTCTTACTTAAAAAGGGATACATTGTGCATGGAGTGAAAAGAAGGAGCTCTCTTTTTAACACCTCAAGAATAGATCATTTATATAAAGATGTACACGAAAACAAGGTCAATTTTTTCCTGCACTACGGCGATCTGACGGATTCCACAAACCTTATCCGGATCGTACAGGAGGTTCAACCTGATGAAGTTTATAACCTCGCGGCTCAATCCCATGTAAAAGTATCGTTCGAAACGCCTGAATATACCGCCAACGCTGACGGTATAGGCACATTACGTTTATTAGAAGCCATCCGTATCTTAGGCAGAGAGAAAAAAACAAAATTTTACCAGGCTTCAACCTCCGAGCTATATGGACTGGTACAGGAAATCCCTCAACGGGAAACAACTCCTTTTTATCCGCGGAGTCCGTATGGTGTTGCTAAACTCTACGCATTCTGGATCACGAAAAATTATCGTGAATCATATGATATGTTTGCCTGCAATGGCATTTTATTCAACCATGAAAGCCCCCTTCGCGGAGAAACATTTGTTACACGCAAAATCACACGCGCAGCAGCTAAAATAAGTTTAGGTTTGCAGCAGAAACTATTTCTCGGAAATATAGACTCAGAACGCGATTGGGGACATGCCAAAGATTATGTTGAAGGAATGTGGCTCATGATGCAACAGGATAGGCCGGAAGATTATGTACTTGCTACGGGCAAAAAAGTCTCTGTCCGGAAATTTGTTGAGATGGCTTTTAAGCATGTAGGCATTGAACTTAAATGGCAAGGTAAAGGAGTGGATGAAAAAGGCACAAATACGGCTAATGGAAAAGTTGTTGTTGAAATCGATCCGCGGTATTTTCGCCCAAGTGAAGTTGACTTGTTAGTGGGCGACGCTTCAAAAGCAAAAAAAGACCTGGGATGGGAACCTAAATACACCGTTGAAGAGCTTTGCAAGGAAATGGTTCAGGCAGATCTGAAACTGTTTGAAAAAGACAAATACCTGCTGGAAGGCGGACATGATATAATGAATTTTCATGAGTAA
>JAEUTS010000298.1 GCA_016787005.1 Bacteroidia bacterium | reverse complement strand
AAAGATATTTTCGGCATTGAACTGGATTTTCTAAAAATGTTTCAGAGTTTTGGTTTTTTTGTGGCTGTTTCTTTTTTATTGGCTGCTTATTTCTTTTCAATTGAATTGAAACGAAAAGAGAATGAGGGTTTGCTCAGTTCTACACCAACACAGATATTAAAGGGTAAAAAGCCAACAACAGCCGACTATATAGTTTCTTTGCTCTTAGGTTTTGTATTGGGATATAAGCTGTTCTTTATCATCCTTCATTTTGGCGATTTCCTGGAAGATACGCAGGGATTCATACTTTCATTGCAGGGAAACCTTATCGGGGGACTTATAGTTGCAGCAGTATTCTGGTTCCTGAAATACCGCGAAGCCCGTTTGCTGGACGATACGGAACCCAAACTGGAGGATGGTGTCATTCATCCATACGAGCATGTGGGTAATATGACTACGATTGCTGCTATTGCGGGGATTATCGGGGCAAAAATATTTCATAACCTTGAGAATTGGGATCGATTTGCTGCAGATCCTTTCGGAGAATTGATCTCGTTCAGTGGTTTAACAATGTATGGTGGTTTGATCTGTGGCGCAGCCGCAGTTATTTATTATGCCTTCAAAAACAAGATAGCTGTTAAGCCGCTTATTGATGCATGTGCACCTGGCCTTATGCTGGCTTATGGTGTTGGCCGCATCGGCTGCCAGGTGGCTGGTGACGGTGATTGGGGTATTGACAATCTTGCCGCCAAACCCGGTTGGTTAAATTTCTTACCGGATTGGTTCTGGAGTTACAGTTACCCGCATAATGTTAATGGAGTAGGGGTGGCAATTCCGGGTTGTGAAGGCAGGTATTGTGAGATGTTACCTAATCCTGTTTTCCCTACACCTTTGTACGAAGCCATTATTTGTATATCACTTTTCTTTTTATTGTGGGGCTTTCGGAAAAGAGTAAAAGTTCCTGGTGTTCTTTTCAGTATTTATCTTTTGCTAAATGGAGTTGAACGGTTCTTCATCGAAAAGATCCGCATTAATACAGAATATCATATTTTCGGATTCGGTATAACACAGGCGGAGATCATTTCTACATTATTGGTCATTGTTGGAATAACGGGTATTTGGTGGTTTAAAAAGTCCTCATCCCTGCCTTCTCCAAAGGAGAAGGAGGCTAACGCTTAAGCCAATGACTAAACTTGAAACAATATGTTACAATGTTTGTGATCTGACCGAACAGGTTGGTGGTTTTATTAAGCAGGAATTGACAAAAGTGAAATCACAGCATATTGAAGTAAAGGGTAAAAATGATTTTGTAACGTATGTTGATAAAGGTGCCGAGCAATTATTGGTGGCCGGCCTTGCTAAGCTTATTCCCGATGCAGGTTTTATTGCCGAGGAAAACACATCTTCAGCCAAAGGAGAAACATATAACTGGGTCATTGATCCCCTCGACGGCACAACTAACTTTATTCATGGTTTGCCTTGCTATTCAATAAGTATAGGACTTCTGAGGGATAATAAGCCAGTAATGGGAGTCGTCCACGAACTTAATCTCAGTGAATGTTTTTATGCCTGGGAAAACAGCAAAGCCTATTGCAATAAAACTGAAATTAAGGTAACGAATGCCGATCTGTTAAAGGATACGTTGGTTGCTACAGGTTTTCCTTATTATAATTACGATCGGCTGGATGAATACATGGAGTTTTTCAAACACCTGATGAGGGAAACACATGGCTTACGCAGGTTGGGGTCTGCCGCCGTTGACCTGGCTTATGTGGCCTGCGGACGCTTTGATGCTTTTTATGAATACGGACTTCGTCCCTGGGATGTGGCAGGGGGAGCGTTCATTGTTCAGCAGGCAGGAGGTAAGATCACGGATTTTAGCGGAGGCGACAATTATATTTTTGGCAAAGAACTCATTGCATGTACTCCCGGTATACATGCGCAGTTTATTGCAAGTTTACAACACTATTTCAAAAGATGAAAAAATATATTAGCGATCTCTATCACAAATACAAGAATTTTTTTCCTGCTGACCTGTGGGCTTTTTTGATTTTTATCATTATCACGATTATCGGGCTTGTTATTGTGCTGTAGTTTTGCCATTATGTGAAAAACTATGTTGATAGACGAATCGTCTTCCCACTAATTACCCCCTAATTTTACCTTTTCTTTGATGAATGACGCCAACTCTCATTATTGGATGCGTTGCAGTTTACTCCGCATTGCTGTTTTTTATAACCTGGCTCACTACCCGCAAGGCTAATAACGCGAGTTATTTTATCGGCAATAAAGCTTCCAAGTGGTATGTAGTAGCTTACGGAATGATCGGCGCTTCATTATCGGGTGTTACATTTATGTCGGTTCCGGGCTGGGTTGGTACAACACAGTTTTCTTACCTCGTGGTTGTACTGGGTTATTTTGTGGGATATATAATCATTGCGACGGTACTGATGCCAATGTATTACCGCCTTAACCTTACTTCCATTTACGGATTCCTGGAGCAGCGTTTTGGTTTTTGGTCGTATAAAACCGGGGCTTTCTTTTTTATACTGTCACGCACTATTGGCGCTTCTTTCAGGATGTTCCTTGTTATTAATGTATTGCAAACATTTGTGTTTGATGCAATGGGAGTTCCTTTTATTTTAACTGTCGGTATTTTTATCGTACTTATTTTGTTGTATACGTATGAAGGAGGCATAAAAACAATTGTATGGACTGATACCCTGCAAACAACATTTATGTTACTTGCCGTGGTAATCTCAGTTACACTTATCGTAAAGGAGTTGAACATTCCGTTTATAGATGTATTAAGAAGTGTAAATGCGAGCGATTATTCCAAAGTAATTTTTACCGATTGGCATGACAAACGTTTTTTTGTCAAACAATTTTTAAGCGGTATTTTTATTTGTATTGCTATGACCGGCCTTGACCAGGAAATGATGCAGAAAAATCTGAGTTGCAAAAATCTGAAAGACGCTCAGAAGAATATGTTCAGTTTTAGTGCGATAATGGTGTTTGTTAACCTGCTATTTTTATTGCTTGGGGCCACCTTGTATTTTTATGCTGAGGCTAAAGGAATTGTGCTCCCGAAGAAAACGGATGATATTTTCCCCACTATGGCTTTACAGCATTTCGGAACATTTGCGGGTATTGTGTTTGTAATTGGTATTATTTCAGCGGCCTATCCGAGTGCTGATGGGGCACTTACATCACTTACCACATCTGCTTGCATCGATTTTCTTGATTTTCAGAAGCGTGATGATGAAGTGAAAAAAAAGAAAACAAGGCACCTGGTCCATTTGGCTTTCGCTGTGCTATTACTTGCTGTTGTTGTTTTGTTCCGGGCTATCAATAATGAAGCTGTGATTGGAAAATTATTTACAGTTGCGGGTTACACTTATGGGCCTTTATTGGGCCTTTTCGCTTTTGGTTTGTTTGTTAAAGCATCAGTAAAAGACAAGCTGGTTCCATATATATGTATTGCATCTCCTGTGCTATGTTATTTTCTTAGTGAGCATTCGGTGCAGTTTTTTAATGGCTATAAATTCGGCTTTGAATTGTTGTTATTAAATGGCCTTTTTGTATTTGTCGGACTTTTGCTTATCCGTAAACCGGGAACAACGTCAGCCGCAAGTTGAATTTCTTTACTTTTATCTCCGAATCAAATGTGCGGTATAACAGGTATAATAGCCTTTACTGAAAAAGGTAAACAACAGATGCATAAAATCAGTGCGTCTGTGTATACTTTATTGAAACGTGGACCTGATGGAGAAGGGATTTTCATCCATAATAATACTGCGTTTGCTCATCGCCGACTTTCCGTTATCGATACTTCTAACGCGGCTTCACAACCATTCACGGATCATTCAGGTAGATATACAATTATTTATAACGGAGAATTTTTTAATTACAGAGAATACAGGCAACAACTTGTTCAAAAAGGAGTTCCTCTAAAATCAACGAGTGATACAGAGGTGTTGCTTTATTTGTTCATCGAATATGGCGCGGCTTGTTTAGAAAAAGTAAATGGCTTTTTTTCATTAGCTATATATGACAAGCAGGAGCAAAGTGTATTCATTGCCCGTGACAGATATGGTGTAAAACCGCTTCTGATTTACCAAAGCGAAACTATTTTTGCTTTTGCTTCCGAAATGAAAGCTCTGCTGGCTTATGATATACCACGGGAACTTGACCCTGTTTCACTTTTTACTTATTTGCAGTTGAATTATATCCCTTCTCCGGATTCAATATTCAAAGGTGTTTCAAAGTTGGAGCCCGGACATTTCATGATAATAAAAAACGGAAAGGTTGAAACAAGTTATTATTATAAAATTCCATATCGTGAAAATATTACAGCCACAATAGATTATGATACTACTCAAAAGCAATTAGCCGGAATTCTTGAAGAGTCTGTACAAAAACGCTTGGTCTCCGACGTACCATTGGGCTGTTTTTTAAGTGGTGGTGTGGATTCGTCAATCATTGCAGCATTAGCAGCAAGGCACACGCCCCATTTAAAAACATTTTCGATCGGGTATAAGGACGAACCAATGTTTGACGAAACAAGTTACGCACAGCTTGTTGCGAAAATGCACAGGACTGATCACACCGTTTTTTCCTTAGGTAATAGTGATCTGTTTGAAAATCTTTACAGCGTACTTGATTACATAGATGAGCCCTTTGCCGATTCATCAGCGCTTGCGTTACATATATTAAGTATGCATACACGAAAACACGTTACTGTTGCACTTTCAGGTGATGGGGCAGATGAACTTTTTGCCGGTTACAATAAGCATGCAGCTGAATTTAAAATACGAAATAACAGATCGTTTGCTTCGCTCGCCACTTTAACGAAACCCTTGTGGGCTATTTTACCGGGATCGCGTAATTCCTCACTTGGTAATAGGATAAGACAACTTGAGAAATTCAGTAAAGGTGCACGATTGTCGGAACAGGAAAGGTACTGGCGGTGGGCCGGTTATGCAGATGAAAGTACTATTCGCGAAATTTTTAAAACAAAGTTCAGTAACGACACGTATAACGAACGTAAAAAGGGGCTATTAAAAAATATTAATGCTGATTTTAATTCCGTACTGCTTACTGACATGAACCTGGTACTGCAAAATGATATGCTTACAAAGGTTGATTCAATGTCAATGGCGAACAGCCTCGAAGTACGCACTCCTTTCTTAGACTATAATGTTGTAAATTTCGCTTTTGGCTTGCCGGTAAATTACAAGATCAACAATAATGGGAGAAAGCGTATTCTTAAGGATGCGTTTCGATCGCAATTGCCGGCTGAAATACTCAGAAGAAGGAAACATGGTTTTGAGGTGCCTCTGTTAAAGTGGTTCAGGACAGATCTTAAATCGATGATTACTGACGATCTTTTAAGTCAGCGTTTTATACACGAACAGGGTTTGTTTGATAATGAAAGTGTGCAGTTATTGCAGCGCCAACTTTTTTCATCCAGTCCCGGTGATTCTACTGCAAGGGTTTGGGGATTGATCGCTTTTCAATATTGGTGGAAAAAATATATGCGTTAAGTTGTTTATATCTTATGCCGAAAGTACTACGTATCATCAACCGTTTCAACCTTGGAGGCCCGACCTATAACGTTGCATACCTGACAAGGTACCTCGCCCCCGAATTTGAGACATTGTTAATTGGCGGTACGAAAGATGAATCGGAAGCAAGTTCAGATTACATTGTGAAAAAACTGGGTACAGATCCGGTCATCATTCCTTCAATGAAACGTTCAATCAATCCTATTAATGATTTTGTTGCATACAGAGAGTTGAAAAAGATCATCAAAGACTTTAAACCTGATATTGTACACACACATGCTGCAAAAGCCGGGACATTGGGAAGGTTGGCTGCATTTTCGTGCAATGTTCCTGTTGTGGTTCATACTTTTCACGGGCACGTGTTTCACAGTTATTTTGGTGCATTCAGGACCTCTGTTTTTAAAGTTATTGAGCGTCAGTTAGCCAAACATACCACAGCTATTATTGCCATAAGTGATAAACAAAAGGATGAATTGGCCAACCTCCATAAAATTGCACCTGCAGAAAAAATTAAAGTAATACAATTGGGTTTTGACCTGGATCGTTTTCGGGAAAATATTGAGCAAAAGCGGGCTTCATTCAGAAAACAATATAATGTTGATGATGATGAGATCGTTATTGGAATTATCGGGCGACTCGTCCCGGTAAAGAATCATGCATTATTCTTACAAGCCATTCGATATGTATTAAATAATACAGCAAAAAAGGTAAGGGCTTTTATCATTGGTGACGGAGAACAGAAGTCTGCTATTATCGAGCAGGCTAAGATTTTTAAACTGGATTATATTGAAGGCAGCCAAAGCTCTGATAAGGCAGCCCTCACGTTTACCTCATGGATATTGGATGTTGATTGGGCACTGGCGGGTTTGGATATATTATGTTTAACTTCGTTTAACGAGGGTACTCCGGTGAGCTTAATTGAAGCCCAGGCAGCAGGAAAACCTATTGTTTCAACCAATGTAGGCGGTATTGAGAATGTTGTACTTGAGGGTCAAACCGCGCTTCTTGCCGAAGCTGATAATTCGGAAAAATATAGCGAACAGCTGTTGAAATTGGTCGAAAATGATGATTTGCGTCAACAATTCAGTTTAAAAGGCTGGAGTTTTGTGAAAGAAAAATTTCATTACACCCGGCTTATTTCCGAAATGCAGGCTCTTTACCACACTTTACTCCATTAGGCCAATTTATTACAGTCTGTAAATGAGCAAATTAATAATTTTTAAGTACTTTTGTGTCCGTTTTAGCCTAAATCAATAATATATCGATGTCATACTAGTATTTCACTTTAGCTATGAAAAAAATAGTATTCTTTCTTCTTGTCGTAATTGTGTTCTCCGGTTGTAGGATAATGAATCCCAGTTTGATGCTGAAAACTCCTAAAGGGTACCAGTATTCACAAATGAAGGATACAGTTGCTAACCTGGAGTACAGAATATCGCCGAATGATGTTATTGAATTAAGGGTGTTTTCGAATGACGGATTTAAACTTACTGATGTTACAAGTACCAATACTCCCGGTTATATTAATGTAAACCAGGGAACTTTGCCTTATACAGTTGACATCGAAGGGAATGCAAAACTTCCGGTGCTCGGAAATGTATTATTGAAGGGGCTTACAATACGTGAGGCTCAACTGATGCTTGAAGAGAAGTACAGTTTATACTATATCAGGCCTTTTATTTTATTGAAGGTAACCAGCCGAAGGGTAATTATATTCCCCGGTACCGGTGGTACGAGCAAGGTCATTAATCTTGATCATAATAATATTACATTATTGGAAGGTCTGGCTATGGCCGGAGGTTTATCATACGACGGAAAAGCGTATCAGATAAAACTGATCAGGAGGACTCCAGGTAAATCAGAAGTATATCATATAGATCTTTCTACGATTGATGGACTAAAACAAGGTAATATCGTTCTGCAGTCGAATGATATTATTTATGTTCAACAGCGCATTCGTGTAAGTCAGGGAATTGTTACTGAACTCAGTCCGATCATCAGTATTATATCTTCTCTTCTTTTGGTGTATACAGTACTAAACCTGAGAAAATAATTCAAATTAGCTGAGCCAACATGTTTCAGGACGTCACCAGTTCGCAGCAAAATCTTGATCAATATAAAGAGCGATTAGAGAAAATTGGCTCTGAATTTGAATTGGGGCTGTTTGTTCATATACTTACCAAAAGCATTATATGGATACTGCTTTTTGTAGGGATTTCTGTATTTGCCTGTTTCCTGTATTTACGGTATGCGCAGCCAATATACGAGTCTTCCACTATTTTGCAGTTGCGATCGGATAATACTCCAAATAAGCTCCTCAATTTTCAATCTATAGGAGGTGAAGAAAGTAATCCTATTCCTCAGGCCATAGAATTTTTGCGCTCGCGTGATTTCATGAAGCGCGCCCTTTCCAAGCTTCCATTGCAGGTTGGATATTTCAGTGAAGGCACTTTCAAAAGTATGGAATCATATACATCAACGCCTTATACTGTTGAAATATCGAATAGTGTTCCTTCTGTACAGGGAATTAAAATACATATTGAATTTCACGACAAAACATCCGGGCAAATATCATTCACTACAAATGAAGTAAACCATACTTTTGCCTTTAAAGAGAACCTGTGGCTGACTACACCGTTTTTTTCCTTTAAGGTTATTATTCGTGATTATAATACTATTGCAGATCAGCAAAGTATTGTAAAGAAAACTTCTTTCTTTTTCACTATAAACTCCATGGAAAGCGTGGTCAGCCAGTGTTTTCCAAAACTGGAAGTGAAATTGTTGAGTGATGCTGCGAAGACAATAAGAATAGCCTATAAGGGAGCTAACCCGGTAAAAGCGACAGATATTGTTGAGTCAATTGCTGATGAATTTATTCTCTCGGATGTTGAACGCAAAAGTGAAAGTGCTGAAAAAATACTCAACTTCATTGATGCGCAGCTTGATGTTTCGGGTAAAAAGTTGCATGATGCGGAAGCATCATTGCAGGAGTTTAAAAGGGCCAATCCTTCACATGAAAATGAAGTTGTTGCCAGTGCCAAAGCTTCAAGGGTCAGTGAACTTGAAGATAAAATTGTGTCCAACCAGATCCAGGTTGAGCTTTTGGAAAATGTGATCAAGAAAGTCGAAATGTCACAATCGATCGATGCTTATAATCTTTTGTCCATCCTGGCCGGTACCGAATATGAGCTAGCCATCCGTATCCCGGTTGATAACCTGCAGAAGTTGTTGGTAAAAAAAGAAGAGATGCTTTATGAAGTCACCCCGAATAGTGAAACGATAAAGACAATAAATTTCCAGATAGAAATTCAAAAAAAGCTACTGATAGAAACGATCCGTTCGCTTGAACAACGTATAAAAGATAAGGTTGGTAATCTTCAGTCAAAGTCGGATGAGTTGAGAGCTAATTTTTATTCGGTACCTGAAAACGAGCTGGAGTATGCTAAATTGCAACGGTTATATAATATCAATGAAAAGTATTATATTCTTTTGCTGGAGAAGAAAACAGAATACTCCATATCTAAAGAAGGTAATGTTTCCAAAAATATTTTCCTTGAAAAGCCTGTGGTTCCAAAAAACCCTGTATCTCCTAACCGGACTGTAGCGCTTAGTATAGCCATCTCGCTGGGTGTTTTTTGCAGCCTGCTGCTTGTTTTCATCCGCTACCTGCTGCATAACGACATTAATTCGTTACATCAGATATCAAAGCAAACAAATAGTTCAATTTCCGCCCTGGGTATCATTCCGAAGTACAAAAAGGATATCCCGGTGTCTCAGTTACTGGTTGATAAAAATCCCAAGTCTCTTATTGCAGAAGCTTTTCGTTCGGTAAGAGCTAATTTACAATTCATTTCCACTGAAGCCGGACCGAAGATTATGGCCGTTACGTCAACGATCTCCGGTGAAGGAAAAACATTTGTGGCCATTAACCTTGCAGGTATCATAGCTTACTCAGGCAAAAAAGTTATTATCCTTGACCTTGATATGCGTAAACCAAAGATACACCTTGGGTTCAATGTGCAAAATATCAAAGGGATGAGTACCATGCTCATTGGAAAAGATACCCCTCTTGAATGTATCCAGCACAGTTCTCTTGAGAATCTTGATTTCATTACCGCCGGTCCGATTCCGCCCAATCCATCTGAGCTTATCCTTAGTAAACGTATGGATGAATTGCTTACTTACCTGAAAGAATCATATGACATGATCATTATTGATAACCCTCCTATCGGACTTGTAACAGATGGTATATCGATGATCCAGCGCGCTGACTACCCGATATACATATTTCGTGCAGAATATTCAAAAAGAAATTTTATTCAAAATCTTGATCGTTTGTATAATGAAAATCATATCAAGCGTCTTTCCATAATTCTTAACGGTGTTGATGTTGAAGGTAACCGATATGGCTACTATAATTATGGTTATGGTTACGGATATGGGTATGGGTATGGATATGGATATGGTTACTATGATGAGCAGCACACCAAGACCGGCAGCTCTTTTTTAAAGCGATTCACGAATTGGTTCAAAAGAGGGTAGATGGACATTATTAAAACTCCAATTGAAGGATTGTTGGTATTAAAGCCAAAGGTTTTTGAAGACACACGAGGGTGTTTTTATGAATCGTATAATAAAATTATTTTCGACCAAAAATTACCTCCTGTTACTTTTCTCCAGGATAACCAGTCCCATTCAAAAAAAAATGTTGTACGGGGTTTGCATTTTCAGTCACCGCCCTTCGCGCAGGTCAAACTTGTGCGTGTTGTGAAAGGAGCAGTAATTGATATTGCTGTTGATATTCGTAAAAACTCATCAACCTATGGTAAATATTTTAAGATCGAACTGAATGAGCATAATCAAACCATGATGTGGATCCCCGAAGGCTTTGCGCATGGTTTTGCTGCATTGGCTGATGATACGGTTTTTCTGTATAAATGTTCCAATCTTTATAATAAAGCGAGTGAGGTATGTCTTTCTTGGAATGACCCGGATCTGAATATTGACTGGGAAATAGCCGACCCGATAATTTCTGAAAAGGACCGGCAGGGCATACCCTTTAAAGAGTACCCCGGTTTGTTTTAAGCCTCTATTTAACTACCTTTGCAGCCCTTGAACAGATTATTTTTTAGATGGAAAATACCAGGCTGTTATCATATATATTGTTCTTCGTTCTCATTACTGTGTTTTCGGTATTGCTTAACGGATTACTGTTGAAATTCTCAAAAACGCTTGGCATAAGGAATGAAAAGGATACCATCGTCCGTTGGAATACCCAGGCAAAGCCTTCTGTCGGGGGTATTTCATTTTACGTTGCATTTCTCTTAAGCATTTCTGGCTTTTCTTTTTTTTACGGAAATGTTTCTATTATTGGTAACCAGCAATTTCTTGGCATGCTAGCCTCGTGTACCGTTGCTTTTCTTATGGGTTTGGCCGATGATGCTTATAATACCAAACCATTATTAAAATTTCTGGCACAGGTTCTGTGTGCAGTGATCCTGATACTTGCCGGAATAGTTATACATATTTTTCCATACAATTGGGCGAACTACCTGTTTACTATATTTTGGGTGGTGGGCATGATGAATTCAATAAATATGCTCGACAATATGGACGCTATCACCGCGACCGTATCTGTAACTATAATAATTGCTGCCTTATTGATCATTGCCATGAATCATAATTTCTCAACGAATATCCACGTACTTCTTCTCTTTGGTATTATGGGTGCGCTGATCGGATTTCTGTATTATAACTGGTACCCATCTAAATTATTTATGGGAGATACCGGCAGCCAGTTTCTCGGTGTGTTTCTCGCCGGTATTGGTATCCTTTATTTCTGGAACTCAGCTGACTCAACCGGCCACCTGGTTCAATCGAAGCAATTTTTTGTGAGTATCCTGTCGTTCATTATTCCTATTTGTGATACTACGACAGTAGTGATCAACCGGTTGATGCGTAAACAATCGCCTTTTATCGGAGGGAAAGACCACACTACACATCATCTGTCGTATCTGGGCCTCTCTGACAGCCAGGTTTCTCTTGTATTTGCAGGCCTTTCATTTATTTCTATGCTTTGTACGGTTTTTATTATTTATTATATAGCTGATTGGGGTTATATTCATATCGTCATTTTTGGAACATATTTTCTTTTCATCTTCGGACTGCTATTCTACATTTCAAAAATATCAAAACCTAAACTCTTTGATACGAGGTAATATCATAGATGCAATTAAGTTATTTTGGAATAGGTCAAAAAGACCCCTTCTTGCTTTTTGTTGTTTCCTCCTCCTTTTTATAGTTGTGAAAGTATTTAATTTTTCTACCGGGTCGGGTGATGCGGATGCAGGAAATAAGGATTATCTCAATTCACATTTTAAAACAGTTGGAATTAATATTCCTAAGGACCTCAATTTTGCAGGGGAAAAAGTTCCGTTGAACGATTTTGCCATTGTTGAATCTCTTGACAGGGAGCTCCTTGTAAATACATATTGGCAATCACAAACACTTTTGTTATTCAAACGCGCAAACCGCTGGTTCCCGGTTATCGAACCCATTCTTAAACGAAATGGAGTTCCCGATGATTTTAAATATGTTGCTGTTGTCGAAAGTGGCCTTCTCAATATTGTTTCTCCGGCAAAGGCTACAGGGTACTGGCAGATTGTGGCAGAAACAGGTAAAACATACGGCCTTGAGATAAATGAGGAGGTTGATGAACGCTATAGTATGGAAAAATCAACGGAAGCTGCCTGTAAGTACTTCAGGGAATCGTATGAAAAGTTTAATAACTGGACACTTGTGGCCGCTTCATACAATATGGGTATTAGCGGCGTTGCAGCACAACTGGAGAAGCAAAAGGTAAACAATTATTACGATCTGTTTTTAAATGACGAAACAGCCCGCTATATGTTTCGTGTACTTGCAGTGAAGGATATTTTATCCCGTCCCAGGGCTTATGGTTTTATGCTTCGTAAACGGGATCTTTACCGCCCTATCCCGACAAGGAGTATTGCCGTTGATTCATCTGTAACTGACCTCGCTGATTTTGCTTTGAGTTATGGGATCAATTACAAAATCCTTAAATTGCTTAATCC
>JAEUTS010000274.1 GCA_016787005.1 Bacteroidia bacterium | reverse complement strand
CCCGTTTACCATCAATTTCGGACCACAAGATGTTCGGGTAACCACGCGCATTGACGAAAATAATTTCAATGAAATGTTATGGAGTTGCATACATGAAGGCGGTCATGCGCTTTACGAACAGGGGTTAGCTCCTGAAAATTATGGACTACCAAGCGGCGAAACCATCTCCCTGGGTATCCATGAATCCCAATCACGCCTTTGGGAAAACAACATAGGACGCGGTCTTCCTTTTTGGAATGCGCAATATCCCAAATTGCAAATGCTTTTTTCAGAAAATCTGAAAGAAGTATCTGTAATATCTTTTTACAAGGCAATAAACCAGGTTAAGCCTTCGCTTATCCGCACCAATGCTGATGAGTTGACATATCATACCCATGTTATGATACGTTTTGAATTAGAAAAAGCTCTTATTCAGGGCACTATTCAGGTTAGCCAGCTTCCTGAATACTGGAAAGCCAAATACAAAGAATACCTTGGTATTGACGTCCCGGATGACACACAAGGTGTATTGCAGGATGTACACTGGAGCCATGGCAGCTTTGGCTATTTCCCGACCTATTCTTTGGGAAGTTTTTATGCGGCTCAGTTTTACGCACAGGCAGTAAAAGATATACCTGGACTGGAAAAGGGAATTGAAAATGGCAACACATTACCTTTGCTTACCTGGCTGCGCGATAAAGTACACAGGCACGGAAGATTCTTTACCGCGGAAGAGTTATGCATAAATATTACCGGAGAAAAACTGAACTTCAACTATTTTATGCAGTATGCACAGAAAAAGTATACGGGGATTTATCAATTGAATAGTCCTGAATTGAGATCAAAGGCTTGAGACTTAATTTACATCTGATATAATTAAACTAAATATTCATTTATTTATTATAAATAAATGAATATCAATTATTTATATCAATTAAATAAGTTACATATATACCTCATTCAAAAATAAAGTTATCAACAGGCGCATCAAAGAAAAAGCACAACTAACTGAAAAATTGCGACTTGGAACTTTACCCAAAAAATCAATTCTGTTCATAAAAAGTAATGCGTTTCAGGGTAAAAAACAGCCCTACCAATCCCGTTTTAGTAAATTTGCGCTTATATTATAAATGGAGTATTAACCAAAATCTGATACTGATGAACGAATTTGGATTAAAAGCTAAAGACGCAACTGTTGCAAGCCTTGGTTTAGGAAATGTATCCGGTGCTTACTGGAATTTAAATGTTTCTGAAATGGTTGAAGAAACATTATTAAGCGGTGAGGGCAGCCTCACAGATACGGGAGCTTTAGCTGTTGATACCGGAGAATTTACGGGACGTTCACCAAAAGATAAGTTTATAGTTGAAGATAAGATCACCAAAGACACCATTTGGTGGGGTGATGTGAATTTTAAGTTTGATGCAGACAAGTTTGACAAATTATACAATCGCGTTACCGCCTACCTTAGCGGAAAAGAAGTGTATGTGCGTGATTGCTATGCCTGTGCCGACCCAAAATACCGCCTCAATATTCGTGTTGTTACAGAATCGGCATGGGCCAATTTGTTTGCCAACAACTTATTTCTACGCCCAACACGCGCCGAAATACTGAAATTTAAATCAGACTGGACCATTATACAGGCTCCCGGCTTCAAAGCCAGCCCTGAAATTGATGGTACGCGCCAGCACAACTTCACCATAATGAATTTTACACGTAAAATAATCCTTATCGGTGGAAGCGCATATACCGGTGAGATCAAAAAAGGAATTTTTACGCTTTTGAATTTCACGCTGCCGCATGAAAAAGGAGTATTCCCGATGCACTCTTCAGCCAACATTGGTAAAGATGGCGATACCGCGCTATTCTTCGGGCTTTCGGGCACAGGCAAAACAACTCTTTCCGCCGACCCCCATCGCGGCCTTATAGGTGATGATGAACATGGATGGGCAGATAAATCCATCTTCAACTTTGAAGGTGGATGTTATGCAAAATGTGTAGGTCTTAGCCGCGAAAAAGAACCTGAGATTTTTAACGCCATAAAATTTGGTGCACTCCTTGAGAACACTGAATTTACAGGCGATACCAATACCGTTGATTATCACAATATCACAAAAACCGAAAACACCCGTGCCGCCTACCCTATTCATTTTATTGAAAATGCTGTGGAGCCTTCGGTTGGCGGAATACCAAAAAATATTTTCTTTCTAACCTGTGATGCTTACGGTGTATTGCCCCCAATATCAAAACTCACTCCCGGTCAGGCCATGTATCACTTTATTTCGGGCTATACTGCGAAAGTTGCCGGCACAGAGGTCGGGGTCACAGAACCTACCCTTACTTTTTCCGCTTGCTTTGGTAAAGCATTTTTACCATTGCACCCTACAAAATATGCTGAGTTACTTGGGAAAAAATTAAAAGAGCACAAAGTGAATGTCTGGCTCATTAATACCGGCTGGACAGGCGGACCTTATGGAGTGGGGACACGCACAAAACTCACGTATACACGTGCCATTATCACTGCAGCCATGAAAGGCGCCCTTGACAAAGTAAAATATGAAACACTTCCCGTATTTGGCCTGAGCATGCCAACTTCATGCCCTGAAGTCCCTGCCGAAATTTTAAACCCGCGCAATACCTGGAAAAACAAAGATACATACGACACTAAGGCAGCAAGCCTTGCAGCAGCCTTTATAAAAAACTTTGAACAGTATGCCCGTGCGGCAAATAAAGAGATAATGGCTGCGGCGCCAAAAGTATCTACGGTTAATGCATGATGCGGGGTCCGTATTAACTCTATAATGAACGAAGCGCAACCAAACAACCCGCTGCATGGCAAAACCCTTGAGATGATCCTGAATAAGCTGGTTGAACATTATGGCTGGGAGAAACTTGGTTCGTATATTAACATTAATTGCTTTAAGGAAAATCCAGGTATAAAATCGAGCTTGAAGTTTTTGCGTACTACACCGTGGGCACGTAAAAAGGTGGAAAATCTTTACCTTAACACAATGTTCGCCAAATAACGACAAAGCCCGACAAAATGAATTTAAATTTTTCAAATACTCAAATCGGAAAGCTACGAATGGCAGGACTTGCAGAAGGAATATCATTTCTTGTGCTTTTGCTTATAGCTATGCCATTGAAATATATTGCCCATTTACCTCAAGCAGTAAAAGTTATCGGCTGGATTCACGGACTGTTATTTATCCTTTATATTTTAGCGCTTATCAGGGTATGGCTGGCGTTCAAATGGTCGTTCAAACGTTTGTTTATTGCATTTATCGCAGCTCTACTCCCTTTTGGCACATTTATTCTTGACGCTCAACTTCGTAAAGAAGAGCAAACCCTAAACTGATCTGCCCATGCACAGTGTTACAAAAAAATATTCGAACGGTGAGGTTATTGTTATCTGGCAGTCTGCAAAATGTATCCATTCAGGTGTTTGTGTACGGGGCTTAGGCGAAGTATTTAAACCTAAAGAAACGCCGTGGGTTAAGATCAATGCAGCCACCACCGAAAAAATTATAGCCCAGGTAAACCAATGTCCCAGCGGTGCACTGAGTTTTGAAATGGATAAATAATTCCTATCTTAATATATACCTAAAACCATACGAATGAATAAGATCTACCTTCCAATACTACTTGCTGTAATTGCCTTTTCTTCCATAAGATCTCAATCCGGTTGGAATACCACCGGTATTGGTGGCGGAGGTGCGTTATTTTCACCAAGCATTAACCCGGGCAATACAAATGAATTTTATGTAGCCTGCGATATGAGCGAACTGTTTCACTCAACAAACCTTGGTCTTAACTATAACATTATTGATTTCCGTCAGCTACAGGCCTTTCATAACAGTACTGTTCGCTTTACAAACAACACTAATCTGCGCTATTGTATAAATTATGCCAACAACATGATCGTTCCGGTAAAAAGTACTGACGCGGGTGTTACCTGGACCACGTTATCCGGCAATCCCGACGCTGCGGAGGAAACATACAGTATCTGGGCTGATTACAATAATCCGAATCGTGTTATTATTTCATATTACGGTGACATTTATTTTTCAAGCAACGGAGGCACTTCCTTTACCAATATCCATACAGCACTAAGTAGCGGCTCCGGGGTAGTTGTTGGCGGTGTATTCTTTGAAGGAAATAACATTTACATTGGAACAAATGATGGAATCATTGAATCCTCAAATGGAGGAACATCTTTTACTACCCTAACAACTACCGGTATCCCGGCCACTGAACGTATATTTTCATTTGCAGCCGCCAAACAAGGTACTACAACCCGGTTTTTCTGTGTAACAAGTGATGCAGGTAATGTATATGCAGGTGTAGTCGGAAGCGATTATTACGGTTTCCTTGCAGGTGTTTACAGCATGGATAATAATAACGGTACATGGACACCCCGCATGACAGGCATAAATGTTTCAACTGACTACCTTATGTTTGCCGGCATGGCCGAAAATGATATCAGTACCGCATATCTGGGCGGAAGTAATACTTCGGGGTATCCGAACATTATGAAAACAACCGATGGTGGTTTAAACTGGAATCATGTATTCAATACTGCATCCAACCAAAATATTACTACAGGCTGGTGCGGTATGGGAGGCGATAAACAATGGAGTTGGCCTGAATGCCTTTTCGGAATGGCTGTCGCAGCCACAAATAAAAATATAGTTGTGTTCACCGACTTCAGCAATCCTACCAAAACCACAGATGGCGGCGCAAGCTGGAAACAGGCTTATGTGAATCCTGCAGATGAACATCCTGCCGGCGCGAATACACCAACTAAAAAATATTATCATAGCATTGGTCTTGAGAATACCGCAGCCTGGTATCTGCACTGGAGTGACGCGAACAATGTTTTTGCAGCCTACACCGATATTTTCGGCATCCGCTCCAAAGACGGAGGCGCCTCCTGGGCATTCGATTACACGGCCCCTTCAACGAATACCATCTATTGTATAGTGAAAAATATTTCTTCAAATACCATATACGCGGCAACATCTTCCATACATGATCTGTACAAAAGTTACAGGTTAACTGATAATCTATTGGACCCCGGAACGGGAAAAATTATTTACTCAACCGATATGGGTGCCACATGGACCCAACTGCACGATTTTGGCAAACCCGTGTACTGGCTGGCCACTGATCCCAATAACAGTGATCGCATGTACGCGGCAGTTGTTAATTATGCACAGAACCTCGGGGGAATATGGGTAACCAATAATCTTTCAGCGGGCGCAGGATCAACCTGGACACGTCTCACACAGCCGGCACGCACAGAAGGTCATCCCGCTAATATGACCGTTCTCAATAACGGAAATTTGTTATGTTCATTCAGCGGAAGGCGTACAACAAACTTCACACAGAGCTCCGGTGTATTTCTATATAATGGCAGTACATGGTCTGACAAATCAGCCCCAGGCCAGCAGTACTGGTGCCATGATGTGATAGTTGACCCGAATGATGCCACACAAAATACCTGGTACAGCTGTGTATATAGCGGTTGGGGAGGCGCTGCAAATGGCCTTGGTGGATTATATAAAACAAAAGACGGAGGCACTAACTGGACACGCATTTTATCCAACAACGATGTAAGTTCCTGCACATTCAATCCGAACAACGCGAACGAACTGTTTGTGACAACTCATGGCAACGGACTATGGCACAGCAACAATATAAATGCTACTACACCCACATTTAACCAGGTGAGCAATTATATTTTCGGTGTACCAGAGCGGGTATTCTTTAATCCCTTTGATAAAACAAAAATATGGATGACCAGTTTCGGCAATGGACTACAGTGGGCTGATATGAATACAACCGGTCTCGGCAACTTTGTTGCAACCGAAAATTCGCTTCGCATTTATCCTAATCCTGCCGGGGGTATAGTTACGCTCGAAACTGGTGAAAATGCAA
>JAEUTS010000253.1 GCA_016787005.1 Bacteroidia bacterium | reverse complement strand
ACTAAACACTAACATCATCAAAAAAATGAAAAACCAACTACTACTTATTTCAGCGATGGCTATAGCTTCACTTGCTGTGGCTCAGTCGGCTAACGACCAGGCTGATAAATATATTTTAAAAAATAATCGCCATCCGGAATTTATTTTCGATGAAGATTATAGTAAAGATGAATCTATAAAAAGCACTAAAAAAAAACCGTCTTCACAACACAGCATTTCAGGAGAAAAAGTCATCCTGCTTGGTACCGGGCCTAACGCATTTGGAACGGCTTTCGGAGGTAGAACTTACTTATGGGCTGACCCAAGTATTAATTCCATCACATTTTCTCACCGATCAGATTTTAAATTGTTAGGGGATCCTTCTTCTGGTTTTCTTAGATATGATTATTCAATTGACGGTGGCTCAACATGGGCAATAGATCAAGGGCCTTCGTATGCTTCAAACAATCAATTCATTGCTCCATTTGCCGATGCACGATATCCTCAGGGGATATTATTTAACCCTCCAGGAAACACTGATCGTGATTCTGCTTTTTTTACATATTTTGCACCTACATTGACCTCTACCAATGGAGCATCTACTGGTCAGGGAGCATGGGGTGGCCATGTATTTGGAACGAGGCAATTGTCACAAGATAACACCAGCGGATTACCAGGTACAAGAAAAGAACTTTTGTCAAACCGCTACACAATTCCTGATTGTTTTACACTTACAAAAACCGGTATTTTGTATAATACTGATGCCGCTTCTGATCAAGCTGCTAAGCCTGTCGTCGTAGGATACACAGATACAATTATTATTTCTAAAGGCGTTTGGAATGTTTCAAAACGCGACTTTGATTATACTTTAAGTTATTTACGTGCACCAGTATCTTTAGACAACAAAGGAAGACGTGATTATGTTGGCGATCATCGAATTGCATTTGCCGATGATGGTCAAACCGGATATGTAATTCTTTTAGGTCATAGTGATTACAAGTTAGAATCAGATTCAGTCTACCATTTGATCGTTTACAAAACAACAAATGGAGGCACAAATTGGTCGGCACCAATTAACGTGAGTATGGACGGCGCAAAACCACTTTTGCCTACTGCTGTACCATCTAATCCTAATAAATTTACAACCGGTTTTGAACTGGATGCCGTTGTTGATAAAAACAATAATTTACACGTTGTTTTACCTATTAGTCCAATGGTAGGTAAAGGCTGGTCAATTAGCACCAAGGGTGGTACGTGGGGTATATTTGATGTTTATACGACAGATGGGGGTACAAATTGGAAAGCAAAACTTTTGGGAAATCCTCAAACACTGGTTGGAACCTTCGGGGTATCCGCTACAGATGCCTCTAACCCTACTATTACTGAATATAATCGTTGCCAAGCTTCAAGGACTTTAGCAGGAGATAAATTATTCTTTTCATGGTTTGATACGGATACCATCAATTATGCTCCACTTGATCAAAATCACGCGAATATGCATCCTAATGCGTTTGTTGTAGGTTATGATGTAACCGCAAACAAATGGACCAACCAATTGTCAACAGCTGGTACTCTTGCTTCTGATGTAATTACATTTGGATGTGCTTCCTACTATGTGTTCGGGAATACGGGAACATATACTTTTCCACTTGTTTATGTAGAGCTTACCGGTGATGAAACAAAAACAGGTTTACCTGTTCAGTATATTTATTTAGATGGATTTACATTAAAGGATGTAGATTTTACTATTACTGATAATTCCGTTCCGTTAAATCTGCTTACCTCGATTAACGCAATAAAGGAAAACCATGGTGTATCTGTATCACCAAACTTCCCAAATCCGTTCAACAACAATACTTCATTCAAATTAACACTTGATAAAAGCGCAAATGTTATGGTTGAAGTATTCAATACAATAGGACAAAAAGTTACAGGTATTGATACAAAAACTTATTCAGCCGGCGAACACACTGTAACTATTGACGGCAGCGACCTCACACCAGGTGTTTATTTTTACACCGTAAGAGCAAACGACGCTTCAATTACACAACGTATGATGGTTAAGTAAACTGTCTCATTAATAATAAGAACGCCCCTGATAACTCAGGGGCGTTCTTATTTTATAACTGGCAGAGATATACCTGGTTATCCCGACTCAGAAAATTACCTTTTCGTTGAACAAAGTGCAACCGGATTTGTTGATTTTCTTAATCGCTATACATTAGATTTTTTCTAATGCATAGTTTGGGTTTATGAAAATAAATATTTGTTTGGGCTAAGCAGATTTTCACGAACGGCGAACAGAACAACACCTGCTGTATTATTAACTCCAAGTTTTGACATGATATTCTTCCGGTGTGTAGTTACGGTATGACTGCTGAGAAAAAGCATTTCCGCTATTTTTTTATTTGAGTATCCTTCGGCTATGAGTTTAATGATCTCCATTTCACGATCGGTAACATTCATTCCATCGCAGGCAGCCATGGAAGGTACCGTCTTCTCCTGCGAAAGTTCATTTGCCATTAAACGGTCAACTATTTTGCCACATAAAAACCGCTGGCCTTCAACAGTTTTATACAAGGCCTCTATGATCTCATCTTTATCGCAATGCTTTAATAAATGACTTATAACCCCGGAATCCAAAGCTTTTGACATAATAGCTGCTGATATTTCGGGTGTAATGGCTAAGACCTGTATAAGAGGGTGTTTCTTATTTAGTAGTTGAATAGTCTCTAATTTAAATCCGAATGTTGAATAATCAATAACCACAACTTCAGGAGCATATAGGTTTATTTGCTCCAAAAGATCGGCCTGATCTTGTACTTCTGAAACAACCTCGAAGCCCTTTATTTCATTAACAAGCGAAACAAGACCTGCACGTGTTAGATAGTTGCTATCGGCAATTATTATCTTTTTCTTAGTTTTTCGCATGTTTTTATTTAGAATCATTTTAAATAAGAATCAAATATAGGGCGAACCTATAAGCTAAACAAGCAAATAATTACAAATTTTATTAACAATCAATTTAAGGCTTCAATATTGTATTTCTCACCTTCAAGGGCCAATACTGTATTGGAAAAAACAGATTGGGCCTCTTCCAACATTGGCTGCAGATCGCTATAACGTGCTGAATAATGACCGATCATTAGCTTTTTAACCTTTGCCCTCACTGCTACAAGTGCCGCCTGCTTTGTTGTGCTGTGAAAGGTTTCTTTTGCCCTCCCTTCCATATCATCCATAAAAGTAGCCTCATGGTAAAGCAGATCAACCTGTTTTACCTGTTCAATTACTTTTTCATCGTAACAAGTATCTGAACAGTATGCATATGAAAAAAGAGGCATAGGTCCGCCTGTGATCCTTTCATTTGGAATTGTTAAACCATCCTTCGTTACATAATCCCCGCCGAGTTTTATGTTATTTAACTCAGAATAGGGAATTTTAAATTCAGTTATTTTTTCCCTGCTTATTTTGCGGGGTTTATCCTTCTCCCTGAATAAAAAACCAGTGCAAGGTATCCGGTGATTCAGAATGATAGTATGAACAGTGACCTTTTCATCCTCAAAAATAAGATCTGCGGAGTCCTGTTGTAAAGGATGAAAGATCAGGTTATAATGAAGACGTGTTTCAGAATGCTTGTATTGCATATCAATAATCTCCTTCAACACCGGCGGACCATATAAATGAAGATCGGCTGAACGACCCAACAAATGCATGCTTGAGAGTAAACCCATCAGTCCGTAATAATGATCGCCATGCATATGGCTGATAAAAATATGGCCGATGCGCTGGAACTTTATTTTGTACCTGCGCAACTGCATTTGCGTGCCTTCCCCGCAATCGACCAAAAAATAACGATCGGCAATATTTATAAGCTGGGCACTTGGATTACGTTTGGAAGTTGGGGTTGCAGAACTGCATCCGAGGATGGTTACTTCAAACTTTTGCATACTCCCCCTGGAATTTACCCTTCTTCTGCACCGGAATTTTTTGCCAACTGGGCAAAAAGCATATCAATGCTTTCCTGTTCGGACTTCGCAATATTAAGAATAGAATCAAGTTGTGAAATGGCGATGAGCTTTTCAACAGGCTCCTGTAAACCGGTCAGTACAAATGCACCATTGGCATTTTTACATAACCTGTTAGCCACTAAAATAGAACTCAAACCGGAAGAATCACAATAACGTACCTCAGTAAGATCGATGATCATATGCTTAACACCATCAGCATTTAAAATAACCAATTCCGATTTTAATGAAGGAGCAACTGTTGTATCCAGCTTCTCTGACTTAAGCCTTATAACGGTGTATTTTTCGTTTTTATTTACCTGGAAACTCATAGAAATTGCACTTTGAACAAAGGTAATCATTTTTATGTACGTTGCCAAGTGAGTAAAATATTACTCCTCTGTTCGGCCCGCGAGAAGATATAATATGGCCATCCTTACAGCAACCCCGTTCTCTACCTGGTTCAATATGATCGACTGCCCCGAGTCGGCCACATCACTGGTAATTTCAATGCCCCTGTTTATGGGTCCGGGGTGCATTATAATGATCTGTTTTTTAAGCGAATCCAGCATCTTTTTACTTACCCCGTATAGCATTGTATATTCCCGTAATGATGGGAAGTACCTGATATCCTGCCTTTCAAGCTGAATACGGAGCATATTCGCTACATCGCACCACTCAAGGGCTTTTCGGAGATCGTGCTCCGTTTTAACACCAAGTGAATTGATATACTTGGGCATCAAGGTTGTCGGCCCGCATACCATCACTTCGGCACCCAGTTTTTGCAGACAAAATATATTTGACAACGCTACCCTTGAATGAAGTATATCACCTATTATCGCTACTTTTTTCCCTTTTACATCGCCCAGCTTTTCACGGATGGAGAAGGCGTCCAACAAAGCCTGAGTAGGATGTTCGTGCGCCCCGTCTCCGGCATTTATGATCTTTGAGTTGACGTGCTTTGAAAGAAACATCGCCGCACCTGGACTGGGATGCCGCATTACAACCATATCCACCTTCATGGCAAGTATGTTATTCACCGTATCAATGAGTGTTTCTCCCTTTTTTACTGATGAGCCAGAAGATGAAAAATTTATAACATCAGCAGAGAGACGCTTTTCGGCCAGTTCGAAAGATATTTTAGTTCGTGTTGAATTCTCGAAAAAAAGATTGGCTATTGTAGTATCACGGAGTGAAGGAACCTTCTTAATAGGGCGGTTAATCACTTCTTTAAAATTGTCGGCAGTTGAAAAAATAAGTTCAATATCATCCTTGGTAAGGTCTTTTATTCCAAGCAGGTGTTTGGTACTTAGTTTGGTCATAAATATTAGTTGTTGGTTGTTAACTGCTGGCGGTTTGTATGCGGTCTCGCAACCGATAACATACTGCCAACAACCGATAACCCTTTATTCTTCCTCATTTGTATATAACCACACTCCATCATTTCCATCAGTCTCCTTCCACTCTACTTTTACTTTTTCCGATGCAACCGAATCAATTGTTTTGCCTACATATTTTGCCTGGATAGGCACATTCCGGCTCAACCTGCGGTCTATCAGTACCAGTAATTCAACATCATTTGGCCGTCCAAAGGCCAGCATGGCATCAAGCCCTGCACGTATAGTGCGGCCGGTGAATAATACATCATCCACCAGGATAACATTTTTACCTTCTATAATAAAGTCAATCTGTGTTGAGTTGGGGATTAGTTCTTTTATTCTGAAATCATCCCGGTGAAAAGTTACATCAAGGCTCCCCAGTTTAATATCCTTACTTTTAAGAATATTGGATAGCTCCGCATGCAGACGTTTAGCCAGATAAAGTCCTCTGGGCTGAAGTCCGATGATAACCGTGTTCGAAAAATTGTTGTGAATTTCTATTAATTGGTAACAAAGCCGGGTAATTGTGAGTTCGAAAGCTTTTTTTTCGAGAATCAGTTTTGGCTTCATTATTTAAAGATTTAGCAAATATAATGATTATTTGTTTATTGAATTTATAAACGGGCTTGATATGCGAAAGATTATTACGATTTTTGTTTGCGCCTCAAATTGCGCCCCGGCAATAAATGTTGACACATTTAACTATATTATTTTCTTTAATTCTTAATTACCCTGTATGGTTCGTAATATTTTGCGTATTAACAGGTGCCGGATATAGCCTTATCCTATACTACCGCGACAATAAGTTGAACGAATTCCCTCTATGGCTCATTTACCTTATATCCAGCCTCCGGTTTTTGGGGGTAAGTATTATCTCCTTATTGTTATTGTCACCACTTTTGAGGTCAACCACAAAAACCAGCGAAAAACCTGTTATTATTATCGCGCAGGATAATTCGGAATCCATTATTCACAACAAAGATTCCGCCTTTTACAGGGTAGAATACCAGGAAAAGCTAAATGACCTGGCCAATGAACTGAGTGAAAAATATGAGGTTAAGACTTATTGGTTTGGTGACAAGATAACCACTGACAGGACTTTCACATATAACGAAAAACAAACAGACATCTCCTCCCTGTTTGAAGAGCTGGAAAACAGGTACAGCGGACGTAATGTCGGGGCAATTATAATTGCCTCAGATGGATTATATAATAAAGGTTATAATCCTGAATACACTTCGTTTAGTTTAAAAGCTCCTGTATATACAATTGCCATGGGCGATACCACAATACGAAAAGACGCGGCGATCGCGAAGGTTGCGCATAACCGTTTTGCTTACCTGGGTAACAAGTTTCCTGTTCAGATTGTTATAAGTGCCCACAGACTTAAAGGCTTGACAACTGAACTATCCGTAAGTAAGAAGGATGAAAAACTTTTCAGCCAGCAGATCATTATTAATAATAACAGTTTCAATTCCACAGTAACTTTAATACTTGATGCGAAAGAATCGGGCATACAGCGCTATCACATAAGACTTGCGGTATTACCGGGAGAATCCAATACTGCCAATAATGAACAGGACTTCTTTATTGATGTACGTGATGGCCGCGAGAAAATATTACTTGTCGCCAATGCACCGCACCCTGACATTGCCGCTATAAAAGACGCCATTGAGAATAACCAGAATTATGAAGTAGAGACTGCTATAGCTGATAATTTCAACCAGCCGCTTAAAAAATACAGTCTTGTTGTTTTACACCAGGTAAATGCAGCAAGTAAGATCATCACTGATATCAGGAACAGTGAAGTGCCGGTCTGGTATATCGGAACACCTCCCCCTGCCTTGTCACTAGGTATTAACATGAATGGGATGAGTAATAAAACAAATGAGGTGGAAGCGGTCATGACAACATCGTTTCCGCTATTTACTGTAAGTGACGAGTTAAGGAATTTAATTAAAAATATGCCTGCTGTTCAATGTCCGTTTGGTAATTACAGAACAGGTACATCGGCGAATGTGCTGCTATACCAAAAAATAGGAATTGTTGAAACGCAAACGCCTCTTATGAGTTTTGACCCCAACGGAGAACGGAAAACAGCTCTGTTCATTGGCGATGGCCTTTGGAAATGGAGGCTGCGTGATTATGCCGAGCACAGCTCACACAAATTATTCAATGAACTTATTACCAAAACAATTCAGTATTTGTCCACCAAAGTTGATAAAAGTTTCTTCCGGATATTTCAAAAGAACAATTTTTACGAGAACGAAGCGATTGAATTTGACGCGGAGGTTTATAATGCGAGCTACGAACTGATTAATGAGCCCGATGTTGAAATCAATATTATTAACAGTGATAATAAAAAATTCCCTTTCGTTTTCAGCAAAACAACTAATGCCTATCATTTAAATGCAGGTATGCTTCCGGTTGGCCAGTACAGATTCGAAGCTAAAGTAAAGGTTGGTGACAAACAATACCGGCAAAACGGAGAGTTCAGCGTTACCGCATTGGAGGTTGAGACCGTTAATACAGTAGCCGATCATCATCTATTGTTCAACATGGCCAGGAAGCACGGAGGAGAAATGGTGTATCCGAATGAGCTCGGAAAATTAAATACGATATTGCAACAGCGCGAAGACATTAAAACAGTTGTGTACTCAGAAAAAAAACTGACCGACCTTATTAACCTGAAATGGTTGTTTTTTGCGTTACTTTCTATTCTCACTCTTGAATGGTTTATCCGCAAGCAAAATGGGGCTTACTAGTGTATGATGATGGATACTCCTGCAATTATCTGTAAACACTTTAACGAGCTTACTACAACCGAGCTTTACGACATCTTTAAACTTCGCATTGAAGTTTTTTGCGTGGAACAAAATTGTCCTTACCAGGATGCCGATGGTAAAGACCAGCAAAGCCACCACCTGATATGCTATAACAGCAACAACCAACTTATAGCCTACTCCCGCTTGCTGCCGGAAGGATTAAGTTATCCCGGTTATGCCTCTATTGGCAGGGTTGTTACTTCGCCACTGGTGCGTAAAACAGGAATTGGAAAATTACTAATGAAAGAAAGTCTTGAACAAGTGAAAAAAATATTCGGAAATATTCCTGTAAAGATCGGCGCTCAGACCTATCTACTTAAATTCTACGAATCATTCGGATTTAAATCGACCGGTGAGGAATACCTCGAAGATGGGATACCTCATACGAAGATGGTTTTGGAGAAATAGAAATCTTTTAACTACCCCATTATTTTCTGTGAACAAAACAGAATAACAGAACATTTGAATAACGAACGGCGAAGTAAAATAAGGAAGGCCAAACAAATATTTCTTAATTCGTTATTCAAATGTTCTGATGTTCACTATTCTAAACTATTTATATTTCAACACACCTCCCCAAAAACCCATTTGCTGAAGCACCCATTGCTGACGAGAGGCAACATAACCACTTGGGTGTGCGGCCGAAAATTTCCTGGGATTAGGCAAAACTGCCGCTATCAATGCTGCTTGTGAGTTGGTAAGCCTTTTCGCCGGTTTATGAAAAAAAGTTTTTGCTGCTGCTTCCGCGCCGTAAATGCCGTCTCCCATTTCAATTACATTTAAATAAACTTCCATTATCCGTTCTTTGTTCCAACAGACTTCTATCAAAAA
>JAEUTS010000214.1 GCA_016787005.1 Bacteroidia bacterium | reverse complement strand
TTTACGTCTTGCGGGTGAGCAGCTTTAGTCTCCTCCGCCTTTGCGTCCTTTTTTGTTTCAACCGGAGGTGTCAAACTCAATTCAAACACTCCATTTTGCAAACTTGAATTCCAAAATGTCCTGAAGTTTGTCTCTTTTGTTTGATGAGGGAACAGGTTGGTTTCCCAATGTTTTTGAATATATGAATGATAGTCCGTAGTTATACCGGCCCATCTCAATATACTTTCCTGAGCAGCACGTGTACCTTCATGGTTGGTCGCTTTTGAAAAGATGGGAGCAATAGTTGGCTGTGCTAAACTATACTGACCAACTTTTGGATTCGCATCATTCCATGATTCAAGATAATGGTGATCGGGACAAATATAATCTGCCATTTCAGCGGTTTCATCAGCCCTATCGGCAAGGGAAATACGTAAACCTATTTTTTTATACGCTTCATTAAAATGTACCGATCCGGGAGCTGTATACGCAGGATTGGTATTGTATGTAATAAGCGCTGCAACTTTCCCATTTTGCATTTCATTTACCAATTCAACAAAAGCTTCATCATCACCCTGGCGAACAAGCATTGGAGTGCGCAGGTCAACAGTATTTTCATAACTGTCAAGCATGGTATTTAGTCCGTTCACTACCATTTGAATAGCGACATCATTAATACCACAAACCACTAATGATTTCTTTTTATTAGCCCAAAGCTGTTTAGCAATTTTCTTAATGGATTCATCAATAGGAAGTTTTGATGATTCAAGAGCCGGCACCCCGGCCATAGCAGCAACTGCATTATATAAGGAGGTAGCAACCGCCCCCAATTGGGATGGTTTAACAGGATAACGCTCATCCGCATTAGCACCAGTCAATGAAAGATTTGCTTCAAACTGAATGTGTTTTGACATTTCAGTTTTCTCTTTACTCAACTTACGACCCTTAGCATATTGTTTAGCATGTTCAATAGGGGATAACCAGTTGCCTAAAAAGTCGGAGGCGATACTTACTATCACATTCGCTTTGTCAAAGAAATAAGAAGGGACAGCAGGACGCTCGAAACTGTGTGTATTGGCTTTTATAATGGCGCTGCACGAAACAGCATCATACATAACATGTTTGGTTGTAGGATATTTGGCTGTAAAATCAGCAATAGCTTGTTTTGTTGAAGGGCTAATGATGGTTGAACTAAGTATACGGATATTCCCACCGGTGCTTGCAATAGTGTTTAATTTTTGAACGATGTCCTTATCAACTGAAGACCACGTGGAAGGGGATCCTTTAGTCAATGGACCAGTAAGGCGTGATGAATCATATAATGAAAGAACAGAAGCCTGTACCCGGGCATTGGTAGCCCCCATAGTTACAGATGACATCTCATTACCTTCTATCTTAATCGGACGACCTTCACGGGTCTTAACAAGAATTGCGGCATAATCCTGACCGTCAAAATAAGTGGAAGCGTACCAATTGGCAACACCGGGAGTAATTTCCTCTGGTTTTATGGTATAAGGAATAGCTTTGTTAACAGGTGTTTCGCACGCAGCTAATGATGCGGCAGTAACACTAAACCCTAAAAATTTAAGAAAATCCCTGCGGGAGGTAGAAGTGTTTTCGAGCGAATTTTTTCCTAAAAACTGTTCAACAGGAACTTCTTCAGGAAATTCGTTTTGCTGGTGTTTAACAAACTCAGGACTGTTGGCCAATTCCTCCAATCCTCTCCAGTATTTTGTTACTTTACCCATAGATTATTATTATACGTTATTTGTTACAGGTGTTCTTTCGTACACAAGTAACCTTTTATCAATAGTGACATTTGGCGCACTCTATACCGCCCATTTTATCGACCGTAATTTTTTGTCCTTTATACTTCTCCGCTAATTTTTTGTGTAATTCTTCATAGTATGGATTGTCTTTCATGCCTGCCACTTCTGTCTTGCGGTGACAATCAACGCACCATCCCATTGTGAGGGGCTGAACCTGTTCGGCAACGGTCATTGTTTTTACATCACCGTGACAGTTGCTGCAATCAAGTTTGCCGACTTTAACGTGCTGCTGGTGACTGAAGAAAACGAAATCCTGAAGATTATGAACTTTTACCCATTTGATACCTTTAGGCGCTTTATCATATTTCTGTGTAGCAGGATCCCAGCCAATTGCTTCATATATCTTGGCAATTTCAGCCGTACCTGTTACAGGACCTTTATCAATTCCCTTATGACAGTTCATACAAACGTTTGGCGAAGGAATTCCGGCATGACGGCTCTTCTCTACTGAGGAATGGCAATACTGGCAATTAATAGCGTTATCGCCGGCATGAATTTTATGTGAGAATTTAATCGGTTGTTCGGGCTTGTAACCAGTAAAAACACCAATGTTCATCATCCCGTCCCAAGCCATTTTTGATAAGGAAAGCAACAAAATAATTATACCTAAGGCTACTGTGCGTTTGTGCTGGCTCATCCATATCTTAGTCTCTCCCCACCAGCCGCTGTCAGAAACTTCAGGTTGATTTTTCTTTTGTGCGATTACATTTAAGAGGTTGTATTTTGTACTGCGAAGAATAATTGCAAGGATCAAAAGCAAAGCAATTATTCCACCAAGTACCAAAAGTGTATTTATTGGGTTGCTTTGGGCCGTGGTGCCTTCAGTTGAAGTGGCAGTAACACCGGCAGCAGGGGTTTCTACAGGAGGATTTTTTATATACTCAATTACAGATTTAATCTCATCATCGCTCAAAACACCTTCCATCACATTCATGGAAGCTCCACCATATTCGGCATTTATTTTTGCAGCATACGCATCACCACTCTTTTTTACTTTCTCGTTATTTTTTACCCAGTCGAACAGCCATTTTTCCGAAGGAACGCGCGTTGCGATACCCGCAAGACCAGGGCCCGTAAGCTTTGTGGCATCAAGGCGGTGGCACACCGCGCAATTTTGTTTGAATAGTTTAGCAGCATCAGCTCCGAAAACAGAGGAAACAGAGAGAATCAAAAAAGAAAGTAAGAAGGTAATTGTAAGTAAACATGTTTTGATTTTCCGGGAGGGAGTGGTAGCCATACGCATTAACAATTTATTAATAAAATGTAATGATGCTTTTCAACTTGGGGCAAATTTAACTGCTACACCCTTTCAAAAGTTAAAATTTGTTAAAAAAAATATAATTTATACTGATTCTAAATAAGGTACAATCAATTGGTTCTTAGATATTAACAATTTGGTAGTGGCATAGGTGCCTTGGTCATGCTTTTTTGATGGTTTATCGATAAAAGAGCGCCTCGTGTTGAATAAAATATGCGGGTTTGGTATATAAATTCTAACTTTGCCAATATCTATGATTAGAAAACATTACAGGATATTTCTTTCTGCTGTATACCTGTTATTTTTTTTATTAAACGGGGTAAAGAGCCAAACGGCAAAAGCGGATAGTGGCAAAGTAGAATACATTCAGGATAGCCGCATTGGAGAACTAATGAACAAGAAAGTCCTGATAAATGAAAAAAAAGATGCAAAAGTAAAAGGATATCGGGTTCAAATACATTTCGGCTCGGACCGCGAAAAGGCTAAAGAAATAAAAGCAAAATTCCTGCAGGCATTTAATTCGGCTATGGCCTACGAAAAATATGAGCAGCCCAACTTTAAGATCCGTGTAGGCGATTTCAGAACAAGGACAGAAGCATTCAAATTTTTAAAGGAGATCTCTCCTGATTTTCCAAGCTCGTTTATTGTTCAGGATGAGATTGAGCTGAAGGAGTTGGTTAAATAGTTCCGGGTTCAAGGTTCAAGGTTTCTCGGGAGTATAGAAATAGGTTTTTGAAAAGGCAAAATTAAATTGCTTCCGTAGCTCAACTGGATAGAGTGTAGGCCTCCGGAGCCTAAGGTTGTGGGTTCGACTCCCGCCGGGAGCACTGATAAAACTAATATGTATGTGTTATGGCAGAAACAAACAAAACAGACAAAACCTCTATACAGGCAAAGGTATTGGAAGTAATCCGTCCCTATGTTAAAGATGAAACTGTTTTATCGTCACTTACCGGACAGACGGATATTATTAAAGACCTGAAAATAAATTCGGCGAGATTTGTGGATATTTTACTTGATATAGAAGATGCTTTTGAAATAGCCATTGATGACTCCTCTGCTGCAAAGATCATCACTGTTGAAGATGCAATAAATGTAATAAGTGATAAACTAGCTCTTAAAAACGAGGGCGCGAAATAGTCACATACGGTCGAAGGGGCTGATCTTTCTTTTCAACATCTCCAATTCCAATTATGGGTTCATTTTCAGAAAAAAAATATTGGGCGTTAATATTGGGAGGCTCAAGCGGCTTCGGGTTGGCTGCGGCTAAAAAATTAGCGGAACAAGGAATGAATATTTTTATTGTACATAAAGACAGAAGAGGTTCGATGCATGAGATCGAACCGGAGTTTGAAAAAATAAGATCTACCGGGGTTAACTTTATCGCACTCAACAAGGATGCTTTAACAGAAAGTGGAAGAACGGAAATACTTTCGGAACTGTCGAACGCATTAGCCGGAAATGGGAAAATACGATTGTTATTGCACAGCATTGCTTACGGAAATTTAAAACCTTTAATTCCCTTTAAGGATAGTAAAGAATATGATACCGCTTTACTGGAAGAAGAAGATTTTGGCAGAACTATTTTTTCGATGGGAACAAGTTTAGCGGTTTGGGCCAAAGCAATATTTGATAAAGAATACTTTGCCGGTGATTCCCGCATCATTGGCTTAACAAGTGAGGGAAGTTCTGTTGCCTGGAAGGGATACGCTGCTATATCGATGGCAAAAGGAGTATTGGAAAACCTTTGCCGCTCCATGGCAGTTGAATTTGCTCCTTATGGTATACGTACAAATATTATTCAGGCAGGAGTTACTGATACCCCTGCACTGCGCATGATACCTGGAAGTAAAAAGGTGGCAGCCTTCGCCAGGTCAAGGAATCCGTTTGGACGTTTAACAACTCCCGAAGATATAGCAGGAGTGATTTATTTATTATGTATGGATGAATCTTCCTGGATCAATGGTGCAATTATACGGGCGGATGGAGGAGAGCAAATTGCGGGAGGGTTGATGGATAGTAATTAGAATAGTCGTATTGTAAAATAATATTGTTCGGGAGAAAATTTAAACGTCTGCACAATGAATAGCCCTAAATTGCTTTCTGATTCTCAACTTAAAACTATCCTCGAAGTTATTCCCCAAACTTTTCCATTCCGGTTTATTGATGAGTTGTTGGAATTAGATGAGCATCATGCAAAGGGAGTTTACCGCTTTAAAAATGACGAGTATTTTTACCAGGGGCATTTCAAAAATAATCCCATAACTCCCGGCGTTATCCTTACAGAAACCATGGCTCAGATTGGTTTGATATCATTAGGTATTTACCTGGAAAGTTTAAAAACATCATTAGAAGAAGTTAAAAAAAAGGCGATTTTGTTTACAAGGGCAGAAGTGGAATTTGTAAAAGTTGTATTACCGGGTGATCGGGTCATTGTGGAAGGAAAACTGATACATTTCAGGCTTGGCAATATTAAAAGCAATGTTGAGATGCGCAATGAAAACGGCGAGTTGCTCTGCAGCGGTATTTTAACTGGTCAATGCGTGAAAGCATGAAATAGCTATATACCTTCGGCATGACAACTGACGTGAATATAGGCCGTATTCCCTGTCTGCTGACAGCTACCGTGTTGACACAAATATGTATAGTTTTTATTCGAAGATGTTGATTTCGATCCAAAAACACCGAAGGTGTGATATTATTGTAGAATAAATTTGCAAGAAAATAAATTGAACCCTGAAAGCCTGCCTGACCGGTAGGCAGGGGTGACATAAAATAATGTCAACCCTTCGGGTTTCGACCGTGCTTGGCGGCATCTTTCTACAATAATAACATCCCTTCGGGATTTCAAAATTGAAAAAGATGTGACCACACGGTAGCTGCTGACAGGCAGGCGCCTGACAATCAGAAACTTTAAAATTATATGCAGGTGAATAATAATAAGCACAGGGTAGTGATAACAGGCATGGGAGTTGTATCTCCTAATGGAATTGGAGTCGGCGCCTTTGAGCAGGCTATCCGCAAAGGCACCTCCGGAATTAAATATTTACCTGAACTGGAATCCTTTCAATTCGCCGCCCGCATAGGGGGAGTACCCGAAATAAGTGATGAGCTAAAACAACATTATTTTCCGAAAGAATTATTTAAATCATTTAGTGCAAGTATATTATTCGGATGCATTGCAGGTCGTGAAGCATGGCTTGATGCAGGATTAAAAATGCCGGAAGAGTTGTCAGAGCCTGATTGGGATACAGGGGCCATATTGGGATCGGGCCTCGCAGGAGCGGATATATTGGGAGGAACCGCAGTTCCAATGATCAACAATGGAAATACAAAAAGATTGGGAAGCACAATGGTAGAGCAGTGTATGAATAGCGGCCCCAGTGCATACCTGGGCGGACTTCTCGCATTGGGCAACCAGGTTACCACTAATTCAAGCGCCTGCAGTACCGGGACGGAAGCCATTGTTGATGCCTTTGAAAGAATAAAAGCGGGTCATGCTAAACGAATGCTGGCCGGAGGTAGTGAAGGAAGTTCTACTTATTTATGGGCCGGATTTGATTCGATGAGAGTGTTGAACAGAGTTTCCAATGACAATCCTGAATCCGCCTCAAGGCCAATGAGTGCCTCGGCGGCAGGGTTTGTTCCGGGTGCAGGTGCCGGGTTATTAATGTTAGAAAGCCTTGAGTCCGCTTTACAACGGAAACAACGGATCTATGCGGAAATATTAGGTGGCGCGGTAAATTGCGGAGGCCAGCGCCAGGGAGGAACAATGACAGCACCTAATTCGAAAGGTGTACAGCGATGTATCAGGTCGGCAGTTGAGTTATCGGGGATTAAACCTGCAGACATTGATGCCATCAGTGGTCATTTGACTTCCACAATGGCTGATCCGGTTGAAATAAAAAACTGGACCGAAGCCTTGGGCAGGAAAGGAAAAGATTTTCCCTATATCAACTCCGTAAAGTCAATGGTCGGGCATTGCCTGGGAGCTGCCGGAGCAATAGAAAGCATTGCAACTGTACTGCAATTATATAAAGGGTTCTTGCATCCATCCATAAATTGTGAAGATGTACATCCTGAAATACTGAAATTAATAAGCGAAGAAAGAGTTGTGAGAAAAGAAATGATAACAGATAATTTAAAAATCATCGCGAAAGCAAGTTTTGGATTTGGCGATGTGAATAGCTGTCTAATCTTCAAAAAATGGGATAATACATAACCTGAAATTATGCTCTGAACTGATGATTGGTAATGATATAATTGACATGGAAGATGAACGGAACTTAAACAGGTTTCGACAGAAACGTTTTTTGGATAAACTCTTCAACCCTTCAGAACAAAATTTAATTGCCGCATCAGATATGCCTGATCACATGGTTTGGGCGCTTTGGTCTATAAAAGAAAGTGCGTATAAAGTGGTCAACAGATTAACCGGGATAAGATCATATGCGCCTTTATTATATGAGGTACAGCTAGACAGCGCATTAATTAAAAGTAAAATGATAAATGCCGAAAACAACTCCGGAGTTGAATATCTGAATAGTTCAATATCTGCTTCAGGTTTTAAACTATTCGCACAAACTTTAGTGGCAAGAAATTTTATTTATAGTCATGCTTCCACGGAATATTCTTATTTAAACCATTTAAAATGGAATATTGAAAAGACTAACGCGACTAAACCCCAACAACAATCTCACATAATGAGGGAGTCGGCAAAAAAACATATTGCTCAAAACAGTAAGATTAGAATATCTGAAATACTTATTTCAAATGATAGGAGTAAACCACCACTTGTACGAATTAACCATAAATTCACTGATAAAATTGATCTTAGCTTAACCCATGATGGGCCATATTTAGCTTATTCTTACATATTACACAGCTAAAAAAATACCAACCACTTGATTTGCAGAGTTGTTACAAGTTTTCTACATTTGTTTTACTACGAAGTTTGCTTAGGGTTAAACAATCCATAGGAATAATTACCATTAAGTTACATGTCTGCATTCGTCGAAAATATCCTGTACCCAAAAACTAATGTTTCATCCGTTGAAACTAATCTCTCAATTGTTAGTAAGAGAGAGGACGGGATAATTGAAATACGTTTTAAAAAAAACGAATACGAAGTTGATGTTTCCGAGCAATTAGACATTCATGATGCCTATGCCAAATTAACAAACAACGGATCGGACCCCTATGCCTTACTTGTAATCCCGGGAACCTATGGAGGTGTAACAAAGGAAGCCAGGGAAATGGAAATGTTTGATTTCGATGTATATAGAAATCAAATGGCACTGGCAATAGTTATTAAATCTTTGCATCAGCGAATTTTAGCAACAATGTACTTTAGCTTAAAAAGAAAAAAACCTAAGTATCCTTACAGGTTATTTAACTCCGAAACTAATGCAATAAAGTGGATCAGGAAACAACTTTCAAGCATAGAAAATACGGCCAGCAAACACTTTGCTGATTTAGCCTGATCATTAGAGATCACTTCATTAAGGAATCTATCGAAACAACCAATTCTACATCTATCATCTCGAAAGACGCTTTATTAGATTTTTCGCACGAATCGGGATGCAAAAAGAGCTGTACCCGATTATCAATAGGCGCGGGATTTTGAATATATCCATATTTATGTTTCCCGGTATTTAAAATAATTTTAACAAAGGAATCCGGCAATAATTCCGAAATTTGAATTGAATGTGAAATCATATTACATAGTTTTAGTTGCACAATAGTAATGACATTACATTACGCCAGCATTAAAAGCATATTACTTCAAAATTAAGCTTAGCTATGAAACTTCTTTTCCTCGTTCGCCATGCTAAATCCGATTGGAGTTATGATGGATTACCGGATATTGACCGGCCGCTAAACGAAAGAGGGTATCGTGATGCACATTATATGAGCAAACATCTGGCCGAAAAAAAACAGTTGCCTGATGCAATCATTTCAAGCCCGGCTATCAGGGCTGTTAATACCGCACTAATTTTTTCAAGAAATTTTAATTTCCCTGAGAACAAAATTATTATCAATAAAGGGTTATATGAAACAAGCCCGGAAAATTTTATTATACTACTGTCCGGAATTGATGATAAATTTAAAAGTGTATTCGTATTTTCACACAACCCCACAATCACAAGAGTGGCCAACATTTTGTCAGGCAGTAACATTGATAATATCCCCACTTGTGGGATCGTATGTATTGAATTTGATTCGGATAGCTGGAAAGCTACTAAAACAGCTGCATTTAAGTGGTTTGACTTCCCGAAGAACCATAAACAATATTAAATCATTATAATTATTATGGGTGCCAAACATGTTGAATTATTAAATCGCGAGTTGAGTTGGTTATCATTTAACGAACGTGTGCTGCAGGAGGCGGAGGATAAAACCGTTCCCCTTATTGAGCGAATAAAGTTCATGGGTATTTTCTCCAATAACCGAGATGAGTTTTTCAGGGTACGGGTGGCCACAGTTAAACGCATGGTAAAAGCCGGCCACAAGGCAAAAGAGATACTTGGAGAAGACCCCGAGATACTGTTAGGTAAAATTCAAAAAACGGTGATCGGCCAGGCCAATAAATTTGAGGGTATATATGAAGAACTGCTTCATGAGCTCGGCAAACAAAGCATATATATTTTAAATGAACGTATGCTGAACGAAGAGCATGGCAAATTTGTCCGCCAGTATTTTCATGATGAAGTGATGCCTGCACTCGTCCCCATTATGGTTGACAGCTCTCCACACTTTCCCTATCTGAGAGATAAGTCTGTGTATTTTTTGGTGAAAATTAACCGTGCAGACAAAAAACCTAAATATTCATTGATAGAAATCCCATCGGAAGTATTACCCAGGTTTGTGGCCTTACCTAAGCAAGGTGAAAAAAAATACATTATTCTGCTCGACGACGTGATCCGCTTTGGCCTCGATGATGTGTTTGCCATTTTTGAACACGAGTCGGTTGAGGCCTACTCCATTAAACTTACACGCGATGCGGAACTCAATATTGATAATGATGTAACACAAAGTATCGTTGAAAAAATTTCAAAGAGCCTGAAAAAAAGGAAGAAAGGCGCACCGGTTCGCCTAACTTATGATAATGATATGCCGAACGACATGCTTGACTTTTTAATGAGGAAGATCAAAATGATCAAAACGGACAATCTCATCCCGGCCAGTCGCTATCATAACTTCAAAGATTTTATGAATTTTCCGAATATCGGGACAGCCGACCTCCAGTATAAAAATCCACACCCGCTCGATCATGAAGCTTTTTCGGGGGTAAAAAGTTTTTTAAATGTTATTCGCGAAAAAGATATTTTGCTGTCGTACCCTTACCAGAGTTTCCATCACATTATTGACGTGCTGCGCGAAGCCTCTATTGACCCCAAGGTGATTTCAATAAAAATAACTTTATATCGTGTGGCAAAGCAGTCGCGAATAGTTAATGCTTTGATAAATGCAGTTAAAAACGGAAAAAAAGTTACTGTTGTAGTTGAATTGCAGGCTCGCTTTGATGAAGAAGCAAACCTTCACTGGGCGGATAAATTGAAAGAGGAAGGCGCGACTGTCATTTATGGCGTACCCGGTCTCAAGGTCCATTCCAAGTTATTTTTAATAGCAAGAAAAGAAGGCGGAAAGACAGTTCATTTCGCCCACATTGGTACCGGAAATTTTAATGAACAAACATCCCGGTTTTATTGCGATAACAGTTTACTTACATCCGACAAGCGTATCACAACAGATGTAGATCGTCTCTTTAATTTCTATGCCGATAATCTTAAACGGGGAACATATAAACATTTGCTTGTAGCTCCCTTCTTTATGCGGAAGAAAATCAATAATCTTATTAACAAAGAAATTGAAAACGCGAAAGCCGGAAAGCCAGCGTATATTACTTTAAAGGTAAATAACCTGGTTGACCGCGATATAATTAAAAAGCTATATGAAGCAAGTGAAGAGGGTGTTAAAATAAAACTGATTGTTCGTGGAATGTGTAGCTTAATTCCCGGAGAAGCGTTCAGCAAAAATATTGAAGCTATCAGCATTGTTGATAAGTACCTTGAGCATAGCCGCTTGTTCATATTTTGCAACAATGGTAATGAAAAATACTTTTTATCTTCGGCAGACTGGATGGCGAGAAATTTTGATAATCGATCTGAAGTTGCAGTCCCTATTTATGATAAAACGATACAAATGATGCTGCGGACTATGATTGATATTCAATGGAACGACAATACCAAAGCGCGTATTATAAACAAAAAACAGGATAATAAATATCGTATTACAGAATCCAAAATACGATTTCGGGCACAGGATGAAATATACAGATTGTTGAAACAGAAAAGGGGGAAATAGTGATTAAGTTATTGGGTTATTAAGCTGGCCTTAATTAATATCACGCTTAATAGCCCGATAACTGGTAATTCAATAACTCAATAACCAACATTGAAATTCGCAGCTATAGACATCGGTTCAAACGCATTGCGGTTATTATTCTGCAATGTTCTTAATGGTAAAAACGATCCCGTGTTCAAAAAAGCTGAACTTATCCGTATTCCTCTCCGCTTAGGTGAAGATGCATTTCTGCAGGGTAAAATATCCGAAAAGAAAATTGAGAAGCTCATTAAATCAATGAAAGCATTTCAATGCCTCATTGATGTGTATGATGCTATTGATTACCGCGCTTGTGCCACATCAGCAATGCGGGAAGCGAGCAACAGCACTGACATAATTGATCGCATAAAGAAAGATACCGGAATAAAAATTGAAGTTATTGATGGCTCAACGGAAGCCGATATAATTTATTCCAATCATATTGCAGAGCATTTGAGTAATGATAATGCCTACCTGTATATTGATGTTGGCGGTGGCAGCACAGAAATAACTTTATTTAATAAAAATAAAGTGGTTGTTTCACGTTCGTTTAATATCGGCACCATACGCATGCTTCACGACAAGATAAGTAAAGAACTGTGGAATGAGTTCAAAGATTGGATAAAAAATAACACCAAAGACTATAGACCACTGGTGGCGATCGGTTCGGGTGGCAACATCAACAAACTGTTTGCTATGTCGCGCAAAAAACAAAGCAAACCGATCTCTTACGGTAAATTAAAATCCATTTACGAGTTGCTTGATACATATACTTACGAAGAACGTATTCGCGAGTTCGGCTTGAAGCCCGACAGGGCCGATGTAATTATGCCGGCATCAAAAATATTTCTCACCATAATGCGTTTAGCCGAAATAGAAAAGATGTATGTTCCTCAAATAGGTTTGTCCGATGGTATTGTACACCTGTTATACGAAAAAAATAAAAGCAAACTTGCGGCAGCAATTTAGTTGCCTGGATTCACAATCATATATATTTAACAGGCTAAAATGAAAGGATCTTTCTTCTGCTATTTATTTCTTCTCATAATTAATATAGCCGCTCAAAATCGAGACATTCTCCTGCTTGACAAGATCAATACAGAAGCAATCCAACATAAAGACGTCTTCTATGCAGGGTTATCATCATCTGTTACACCGATCAGCATTGCATTGCCTGTAAGCTTATTAGTTGCCGGCGATCATTATAATGATCCTTCTTCGATTAAGAACGCATATTTCATCGGCTCCTCAATAGTTGCAACTGCGCTGTTAACAACAACACTTAAATACAGTTTTAAAAGGCAGCGTCCTTTCGTTGAAAATTCCTTTATTACAAAAAAATGCAATGTTGGGCCATTATCTTTCCCATCCGGACACACTTCTTCGGCCTTCGCCACCGCGACCGCATTAAGTCTGGCTTATCCCAAATGGTATGTTATTGGGCCTTCTTTTTTATGGGCCTCATCGGTAGCGTATTCACGAATGTACCTTGGGGTTCATTACCCTACAGATGTATTAGGCGGAATGTTTATCGGGATCGGAGTGTCTTGTATTTTATGGGAAGTTGAAAAAAGGATAAATAAATAAGTGTAACTTTAATTTATGTATAAGATAAATGTAAATAATAAGTTCGCTTTTGCAGTAGAGATCAAGTCGCAGAGCGAAGGAAAGGTAAATGATAAAACTGCCACCTGGGATATTATTGAAATAAAAAACGGAAGCTTTCATATTATTAAGAACAACAGGTCCTATACAGCTGAAGTTGTAAAAGCTGATCTTGCCGAAAAAAGTTTTTTAATAAGTATCAACGGCACAAAATATACCCTGAGTGTAAAAGATAAGTTTGATGAGCTGCTCAAAACTTTAGGAATGGACAACCTGAACAACAGTAAAGTAAATGAGATCAAAGCTCCTATGCCAGGCCTGGTACTTGATATACGTGTGAGTGAAGGAAGTCAGGTAAAAAAGGGGGATGCCGTTGTTGTGCTGGAAGCGATGAAAATGGAAAATATTTTAAAATCGCCCGCAGATGGAATTGTTAAAAAAATAAATGTAAAAAAAGGCACTGCGGTTGAAAAAAACCAGGTTCTCATAAATTTTGTATAACCCCATGAACTCAAACAGAAGAGATTTTATTAAAAAAGGAGCCCTACTGGCTATGGCCGGTGTGGTAAATTCGTCTCTTGTTAAGTCAATCAGTACGGTTGGTGAAACTATCGATAAAGAGGAATCACAACAGCCCGGAGGCGCATTTTCACTGCCTACTCTCCCCTATTCATATGATGCACTCGAACCATATATCGACAAGATGACAATGGAGATCCATCACGACAAACATCACAAAGCGTATGTAGATAACTTAAATAAAGC
>JAEUTS010000150.1 GCA_016787005.1 Bacteroidia bacterium | reverse complement strand
TACGTTAATTATATTTTGTACAACCGGATAATGAATGAAAGTACCGGAGATGCCAGCCGGGAAATCGATCTGCCTAACGGAGGTACAGCAATTATAATGGGCAACCTGATAGAGCAGGGAACTAATGCAAGTAACAGTAATTTGATCGGTTTTGGTGTTGAGGGAATGATTAATCCTTCCGCCCATGAGGTTTATCTGATTAATAATACTATTGTAAATGATAGGTCTGCAGGGTCTTTTGTGCAGTTAGCATCGGGTACTGCAAAATTCAAGGCTTACAATAATATATTTGCCGGCCCGGGTAGTCTTTTAAGCGGTACCGCAACGGTTATTGATACAATGAAGAACTGGCGTGTGTCTTCTGTTGCAAATACGGGTCTCGTGAATGCCGCCGGGTATGATTATCATTTGCTCTCTACATCAGCGGCCATCAATAAAGGTACAGCTGCCGGTATTGCCGCGAATGGTTATGGTCTAACCCCTTTGTTTGAGTACAAGCATCCTTCAAATAAATCGGGTCGTGCAAGTGTTGGTCCGATTGATATCGGCGCGTATGAATACGGCAACCTGACCGGACTTGAGAGTATTCCTTCTTCTTCGGTTGAGTTTTATGTATATACTGATGCGTATGACAACAGTGTTAATTTGTTTTTTACCAACCTGCAGGCTGATAAAGATGTTGCGATTTATGACATGACAGGAAAGCTGGTGGCTAAACGTGAAAGAATGGCCTCATCAAAAATAAGTTTTGACCGATCAGCTTTTGGTCCCGGCATTTATGTTGCCCGGGTCAAAGTAGGGGAGTCTGTTGTAACTAAGAAGTTTGTTATACAGTAAACAATAATGCCATGGAAATAATTATGGGACAAAGGTCAAGGTCACAAACGGCAATTGAATTGGAAGATAAATATGGCGCCCATAATTATCATCCGATACCGGTGGTGCTTGAGCGTGGCGAAGGTGTTTATGTATGGGATGTAGATGGAAAAAGGTATTTCGATTTTTTATCATCGTATTCCGCCGTTAACCAGGGACATTGCCACCCACGCATAATTAATGCCCTTGTTGCTCAGGCAAAAAAGCTAACACTTACTTCGCGTGCGTTTTATAATGATGTGCTGGGTGAGTATGAAAAATTCATCACCAATTATTTTGGTTATAATAAAGTGCTGCCCATGAATACCGGTGCCGAAGGTGTTGAAACGGCATTGAAGCTTGTGCGTAAATGGGGATATGAGAAGAAAGGTATCCCCGCCAACCAGGCCAAGATCATTGTGTGCGAAGGTAATTTTCATGGCCGCACTATTTCAATTATTTCGGCAAGTACCGATCCTGATTCGCGTAATAATTATGGTCCGTTTACCCCCGGTTTTGTTACGATACCGTATAATAATGTTGCTGCATTGGGAGAAGCCTTAAAAGACGCAACTGTTGCCGGTTTTTTAGTGGAGCCTATACAAGGCGAAGCCGGAGTGTTAGTGCCTGACGAAGGTTATTTGACAAAATGTTTTGAACTGTGCAAAAAAGCCAACGTGTTATTTGTAGCGGATGAAATTCAAACAGGCATTGCGCGCACAGGTAAACGTTTGGCCTGTGATCATGAAAATGTGCGGCCGGATGTGTTAATTCTCGGCAAAGCTTTGTCGGGCGGTACGTATCCTGTATCGGCTGTGTTGGCCGACGATGAAATAATGTTATGCATTAAGCCCGGCCAGCATGGTTCAACCTATGGTGGGAACCCTATAGCAGCGCGAATTTCCATTGTTGCTATGCAGGTTGTGGAAGATGAGCGCTTGGCAGAGAATGCACAGCGTTTAGGAACTTTATTAAGGAATGAGCTAAGTGAGATAAAATCAGATATGATTACCGCGGTGCGCGGCAAAGGCTTGCTCAATGCCATTGTTATTAAACCCAAAAATGGTAAAACAGCCTGGGATGTTTGCCTCGCTTTAAAAGATAATGGCCTCCTTGCCAAGCCAACTCACGGTGATATTATACGTTTTGCCCCGCCTCTTGTTATTACTGAGGCGCAGTTGATGGAGTGCGTGGGGATTATTAAGAAGACACTGGGGCAATTTTAGTTGTCTTGATCCTTTGTGCCTTTGAAGGAAACAAACATCTCATTAAACCTTTCGATCACCTTAGTAATAAAACTTTCAGTAAGCATTTTATCTATCGCGTCAATTCCGCTCACTTCGGTTTGAGCTATTTTAAAAACCTGCTCCATATTACCCGCTTCAAACTTAATGATATACTTTTCATTCATTTGAAAAATGGTGGTGGTGATTTTGGGATGTTTATTTAAAGTAGCTACTACGCGCATTGTTATTAGTTTAATTGGGTGATCGGTAATCAGGTAAACCTGACCGATAGCCGACTCCAAATTTTACCGATTACCATTTCTTGATTTCATAATCAGGTCTTCTGTTTCTTTTTCTTAGCTGCCGGAAATAAAATATTATTCAGGATAAGCCGGTAGCCTGCCGAGTTGGGGTGAAGGTTAAGGTCGGTTGGAGGATCCTCAACGCGATGCTGATAATCTTCGGGATCATGGCCCCCGTAAAAAGTGAACATGCCTTTGCCAAATTCACCATGAATGTAGCGCGCCTCGTTTGCCGCTTTATTCTCACCCATTATAAGTATGTTTGGTTTTACAAAGCTTTTATCAAAAGCGACACTTTGTCCCCAAAAGCCCTTTATAAGTGTTTCGTGGTTTTGGCAAAGCATAGTTGGTACCTGGTCCCATTTCGCGGAATAATCGAACAGGGTGAAGAAATCATTTTTTTGATTTACACCATACCTTGTGGCACGTATACCATACGTGTCAATATTCGATTTGGCATACTCGCCTGGGTTTGTATTTAGTTTAAAATTAGTAAACGCGAAACATTTTGTGTAATCGAGCTTACTGTTCATTGCAGGGTCGGCCGGGTCGCCATCAAACATGCTTTCGCAGATGTCAATGCCTTCCGCAGCCAAAGCGATATCGTACGAATCGGGTGCCGAACACATAGCAAATAAAAATCCGCCGCCTGCGGTAAAGTCGCGTATTTTTTGAGCCACTGCAAGCTTCATCAGCGAAACTTTATTGAAGCCCAGCGCTTTCGCGCTCGATTCAAGGGAACGAACTTGTTCCTGGTACCATGGTGCAAAGCGATACATCGACCAGAACCTGCCGTACTGACCAGTGAAATCTTCATGGTGCAGGTGCAGCCAATCATACAGGGGCAGCTTTCCTTTTACAATATCTTCGTCGTAAACTACATCATAAGGAATTTCAGCATAGGTCAAAACAAGTGTTACCGCATCATCCCAGGGTTGTTTGGTTTTTGGTGAGTAAACGGCCACCTTGGGCGCTTTCTCCAATTTTACGGCATCCATGTTCACTTCAGGATTGGCAATTTCCTGCAATATACCTGTAGATTGGGCATCGGCGATCACTTCATAACTGACTCCGCGAATAACACATTCGCTTTCAAACTGTTTATCGAATTTGAACATAAAACTACCACCACGATAATTCAACAACCACTGCACTTCCGTTTCCTGTTTTAATATCCAATATGCGATCCCATAAGCTTTGAGATGGTTCTTCTGCGTATTGTCCATTGGAATTAATATCTGACTGGCGTTGGCTGCGCAGAAAGTAAGCAGTAAAAAAAATATTGAAATTACCCGTTTCATACGTATGTAATTTTAAATTTCTTGATTGTCACATGCCTGCATGCCATAGTGCCGGTATTTCGGAACGCAGGCATGGAATACGCCATATTTATTTTCGGTTGGTACCAAAGGTATATGGCTATTTCATTTATTTATCTAAGGTACTAAAAATGCATTGGTGTTGAATTGTATGAATACATCAAAAATAGGCTATTAAATAAAAAAGGCCCTGTATTTATCAGAGCCTTTTTTTTTGTTTCAAATTATGCCTTTTATCCAGTTATCTTACTTCTTACGGGCGCTACGGCTGCTTTAATTTGAGCTAACTCATTCGGACCTAACTTCGGATTGCCGGAAGCACCTTGCATAATCGGAGCTAAAGGCTTTAACTCTTCGAGCATTTTGGCGCAATCAGCATCCTTTTTATACTGTGTTAACAGATCGATAACATATTGATAGGCAAATACCTGGTCGTAAACACTCCTGTATGCATTGTTTGTCTTTGTGTCGCGTGGTTTGCCCGCAATAACTTCGCAAGCCATATACAGACCTTCAACCCATCCGCCTGCAATGATAAGAGCTGTAACTGCAACACGGTCATTCGATTTAAGGTTGCGTTCCGCTTTACCATACGCTTCATCAATCACATCCATGAGGGTGTCTTCCTTGCCAATAAATTTGGTAACTTCTTTTCCGAATTCTTCATTAAAAGCACTTTCAACGCCAACAGTTTTTGCCAGTTTTGCAACTTGCGCCACGTATTCCAGCACATCCTGGGATTGTCCGTAACCAGCAACGTACCCAAAATCAGCACCGTATACACCAAGGTTGGCTGCAGCCTGAAACTTTGTTGAGTATCCTCCTGATTTGCTGCTTGGGTTAAGAATACCTTTGTTGTACGAATAACCCGCTTTTGATATTTGTTTTGATAATAATATAGGTGAAGGAATGCCTGCCCTGATAAGGCTCATGTCAGTCCGCACTTCACTACTTAGTGTATCAGTTGTTTCCTGGTAGTCTTTTACTGTTTCTTCCTTCGCTCCGCACGATGCAAATATTACAGCTACGGACAATTGAGCAATTATACTGATCTTTTTTAACATGTTGTTTAATGGGTTTAAATAAATTACACGTGCAAATTTAAAAATAAAACCATACCCTTGGCCGGTTCCGGAGTATTATTATATCATTTTAATCTTCAACCACTACACCCATAGAGCAGAACTTATCGATTCGCTGCTTGATGCGCTCGTCAGGCTTCATTTGTTTTAACTCGGCAATATGACTTAGTATTTCGGTTTTAACAATCGAAAACATTTCAGCAGGGGAGGTATGCGCTCCGCCGATAGGTTCACGAATGATCCCATCAATAAGTTTTTGCCCCATCATATCATCAGCGGTAAGTTTAAGGCCTATTGCTGCCTTTTCTTTAAAGTCCCAACTACGCCAAAGAATCGATGAGCACGATTCAGGTGATATAACTGAATACCAGGTGTTTTCAAGCATAAGTACCCGGTCTCCAACTCCAATACCCAGTGCTCCGCCTGATGCACCTTCCCCTATAATTATACAAATGATAGGTACCCGTAATTTTGCCATTTCAAACAGGTTTCGTGCAATGGCTTCTCCCTGACCACGCTCCTCGGCTTCCAATCCGGGATAAGCACCAGGCGTATCAATAAAGGTAACGACGGGTTTATTGAATTTTTCAGCCAGTTTCATTAATCGCAAAGCTTTGCGATAACCTTCGGGATTGGGCATTCCAAAATTGCGATATTGACGTGTTTTAGTATTGGTTCCTTTTTGCTGACCAATGAACATAACCGTTTGCCCGTTAACGGAACCAAAACCTCCAACCATCGCCTTATCATCTTTTACTGTTCTGTCGCCATGCAATTCCATAAAATTGCCTTCTGTAATTGCTTCGATATAGGCTAAAGTGTAAGGTCTTTCAGGATGGCGTGAAGCCTGTACCCTTTGCCAGGGGGTAAGGTTTTTATAAACTTTTGTACGCTGCTCTACAATCTTTTCATCAAGTTCCTGCAGAGTTTTGGAAATATCAACCCCGCTTTTCGCCGCCGCCTGTTTCATTTTTTCCTGCTGTTCTATGAGTTCAGCAATCGGCTTTTCAAAATCAAGATATGTCATTTTTTACCGGTATGGTTTAAGAATACTAATGTAATAATTTTTTTGAGGTTTCTGGTTTCAAGTTTCAGGTGAAACAGGGTTAGTATGATTATTGAACAGATTTAAACCACCTGAAACCTGAAATTTTTTTAAACCTGAAACCTTATTTGGTTTGTTCTTTCTTCTGTAGTTCAGGTGGTTGCGAATTTTTTTTCTCGTCAATGAGTTCTGTAATAACGTATATAAGCAGGGCAAGTATCAATATGAAAAGAAATATTTTACGGTTTTTGTAATAGGTTAAAGGGGTTTTGTAAAGAGGTTTTGTGGCCAGCTCATGGTTGTACAAAAGCTTTTTAAAGTCCTTATGCTTAATGATCTGCTCGTCGCCGGGATCAGGTTGGTCAATATTGAATTTTATTTTTTTCATTACACTTTGCAAAATTACTTTTTCTTTTTCAGAATGATCCGTTTAAGTTTTTCTAATATTCTGTAGACTTTCACCTTGGCATTACTTTCGCTGATTCCCAATAATCGCGCCACTTCATTGAATGAACGGCTCTCGAAATACCGTAATTCAATCACCTGTATCGCGTCGGCGGATAATTCGGCTATGCAGTCCATTAACAGTTTATCTGTTTCAGCTGTTGATTCGAGTTCTGCCTCAACAGCAATGGAATTTATTTTTGTTGTATCAATACTTATAACGCGTTGTGTATTGGTCTTCCTGAAAAACATATTTACTTCGTTGAACGCGATTCTGAATAGCCATGCGGAAAACGGGAGACCCCGGTGTTCGTATTTTTTTATATTGATGAGTGCCCTGAGGAATACCTGTGAAGTGAGGTCTGAGGTCAGGTCTTCGTTGCCCGTCCTCCTGAAAATAAAAATATAGATGGGTTTATAATATTTGTCGTACAAAGGTTGAAACTGTGCAGGATCAAGTTTGGCAGCATTTATCTGCCTGAGTTCCTGCTCAATTTCAGGAGCACTTTGGTGGTGTTTCCCAGCGTGTTGATGACCTTTGTCTTCTATACTCATACGATCCGTGTGCTAATATAACTGAATCATCATTTCATTTAACGACTGAATATTATTATCACCTCCCAACGCTTTAATCTCAGTGACGAAAATTTTATCATTCCTATTCAGTCTATCAAAAACATTTTTCATGTCCGGGGTAAATTTATTTGTGTTTGAAGCGAATTCAAATAATTGTCCGGATTTGTAACCAATTATTTTGAATGACTTAATTGTGCATTTAGCGGCAAAATCAAAATTAGGATCATATTTGGCGCTTAAGACTTCTTGTACACGTAACTCTCCCAGTTTCATCCTTCCTCCATTTGCCACGCTGCCGCATTGTGGATAAGGTTTTGGCAAAGGCTTTACCCGATAATCAATACTTCCCATATTTCGTTTTTCTCCGTTTTCAAGCGTCGCTGTAACAGAAATAACGGCCTTTTTTCCGCTTACACCTGTAACTATGTATTTGCCATTACCCAAACCTTTTAAATTGCCGGTGCTAATGCTTGGAGTAATGCGTTCATTCGGAATTCCCGGAACTGCTATGGTAATAGGGTTTTCAACCCCCATATAAAACACATTCATTTTGTCCGCCGAAACGTTGATGGCGGGTCGGGCTACTACATATTCCGATTGAAAGGGATAGGTAATATTTTTACCACTGGATGATCTCAATGAAATGGTGCCACCCCATTTAAAAATGCCTTCGCGCAATGTTTTGTTGACATATTTTCCGATACCTTGGCTAACTGGTAGTGTGTCGGGTTTCCCATTCGCAGTCAAATCATTCATATTTAATTCGTGTGCTAGCACATTTGGTTTTTGTGTTTTGCTGAAGGCGGCAATGAATACATCTGCTTTATAGTCTTCGCCTAATAAAACGTAGTTGCTTTGCGGAATCACTTTTGGAGCAATAGTGTCGAATTTTACAATATCATTGTCAAATTGTTTCAAGAGGTAATCAACGGTGACTGATTCAGCATTCTTTACATCATTTTGCAATTTGGAAAGGATAGTAATGGCCGCTGCCAATGGCGTATCATAAAAATTGTAAAGTTCCCAATTTTCATTTGTTTCAGAATGCTTAGGGTCTTCGATCACCATGCCAATGTCGACTTTGTTTTTATCTTTTGGATCAATGAATGATGTCAACAGTGACTTATAGGCAAGTAATTTGTTTTTAAGTTCCCGGGAATATCCTTTTGATCCGTCTTCCGACTCGCCGATCATGAGGTGAGTGGTAATAGTATTATTGTCCTTATTTTTCACAAATGCCAGTTGGAGCGTATCGGCCACAGAAGCTTCAAGACCTTCAGTTTTCATAACAATCTCTTTTTTCAGTTTTGTTATGTATTCATCCAGTGCTTTTGATTGCTTTTTCACCTCTTCTGCTTTTTTCCAGTTGGGTGTTACCCTTATAGGGTCTACGCTTTTGGCAAGGTCGAAATCTGCGTAAAGTTTATCGTTGCGTACAGTAAAGTTACCTGTTGTTTTTCCAAGGCTTTCATTTACAACTACGAATGCATTCAGAATTTCTTTTGACACATTTAAAGCGAGTAGGGCAGTAAGCACCAAATACATCATCCCGATCATTTTTTGGCGCGGGGTTTCTTTTCCTGAAGCCATGGCATTTGAGTTTTAAGGGTTTCTTAAACTTCATAATGCAGTAGATAAAGAAAAGATACAGCTCCTGAAAAAATATTATTAGGAAGGCAATAATTTAAAAGAGGTGGAGTTACCTCGAGTTCTTCACATAATTCCTAACCGCTTCATAATAGGCATTAGCAACCTGCTGAACTCTCATAGAAGTTTGGATTCCGTTAACAGTGATTTCGTTTTTAGATAGCAGCATAAGTTCCTTTACGTTATCCTGGTAAAGTGTTTCACCGTATACCACTGTGCCATGAACCATGCGGGTCAGAGTCAGGTTTCTGCAAAAAACGCCCGGCTTTTCTGTGGGCAGGCAATATTGCTTTAAATAATCAGCATCGGCAATTTTGGCTGTGGGAACAGTTAAATTTTTTTCAAAGCTTTTAACGAAGTAGGAAGAGAAGTTGATGGACTTTTCCAGGTCATCGCAAAGAAGTAAACGCAAAAATTCGGCACGGAACAATGGTTTCTCCATTTCATCTTTCATAAAGCTGCCTCCGACAAATGTCATGTTGAAATTTTTATTGGTATGTTTTTTCCAATCGGTATTTTTTTCATCTACGTTGTAATGTATAATAATTGTAAAGTCAGGAAGAAATGAATTTATTTTTCTTGCACGTTCTTTGGTTTCGAGATTGGTGAATAGCTTTCGGAAAATAGCGGTTGAGTCACCTTTAGTGAGGAATAGTTGTTTTTCTTCCTCTGTAATATCTTTATTCGCCGTTGCAGAATCAACGGCTGCTTTGAGTGAAGATTGCATCCATTGCTCAAATGAAACACCAAAAGCGTTTTCGCCGGGCTGGTTACGTGTGAGCATGACTGTAGCGCCTGCTTTTTCAAGCTGTTCTTTGAGAAGCATAGCGGTTGCGAACGTTAGCTGCGCTTCAATAAGTTGAACATCCTGTTTTAAACCGTTTTTGGGGTCGGCCTTCATGTCGATGAATTTTTTCTCCATTTTTGCCTGCTTAATAGTATTGGCTATATGGCCCGGATCAATAGCTATACGTAACCCTTTTAATGTACTATCAGCCGGCATGTTTCTTTTAGGCAAGCTGGCGTTGTCGTACATATCATTGTCTTTTTTTTCATTCAACAATGCAATGATCTCTTCGAACGGAAAATTTCCAAATAAAAACTTCAACCAGTTTATTTCGCCCCAGTATACTTTGTAATCGGAAATATGTTTTGCCTTGTTTTCGGGTGAACTGTACATGCTGATACCGGTACTGTCAATAGCATAATATCCCTCAAGCGCGTTTTCTTTATCAAGGTAGCGTTTGATCTTTTCACGGTATTGTTGGGTTGAAGAATTATTTTGCGCCTGAATTATACAGGCGGAGAAAATCAAAATGGCGAAACACAGTTTTTTAATCATGGCTCAAATGTAAAGAAATGTAAAGATTGTATTGTAAATTTGTGGAAAAAATATCACCAATGGGTATTCCTTATTTTAATCTCGATTCGGAACTTGAATTTAAAACGAGCAGGAGTGGAGGTAAGGGCGGACAAAATGTAAACAAAGTATCTACGAAAGTGGAGTTGAACTTTGATGTGCATAAGTCGATACTGTTGAATGATATTCAAAAGCACACAATATTTAATTCGCTCAGGAACAGAATCAA
>JAEUTS010000145.1 GCA_016787005.1 Bacteroidia bacterium | reverse complement strand
TTTACCGATAGTCATCCGATTGTTCATAAGAGTATCCAAAGACTTCGTCCTCAATATCATAAGTACTCAGGCGTATTGGTGGACATATTTTACGACCACTTCCTGGCCAAAAACTGGCACCTCTACTCCAGCATTGAATTAAAAATTTTCACCCGAAGTGTATATGCACTCATGCAAAAAAATTACGAATATCTCCCAAGGCAATCAAAAGAAATGCTGCCCTATATGATAAAACATGATTGGCTGACCAACTACTCAACGCTCGAAGGGATACAAAATGTTCTGAACGGAATGGCAAAGCGGGCCAGCTTTGTATCAAATATGGAAAAAGGTGTTACTGACCTGAAAAACAATTACTCTTTATTTGAAACTGAATTCATAACCTTCTTTCCTGACCTTATAGGTCATTCAAAAATCGTAATCGATCAATTAATATTGGATAAATGATCTGATCTCCCTGATAACACCAACAACTAATGACTAATGACTAATAACCCACTACCTTATTGGTTAATTATATGAATTCAAGTACTTTTGTCGAAGTGTAAACGATAGGTGTAGATATCAAACCAAATTATGGCGAACATTATACCCTTCAAAGGGATTCGGCCCGCAAAAGATAAAGTTCACCTTGTCGCATCAAGATCGGTCGACGGCTATACAAAAGCCGAATTGCAGGATAAATTAAAAAGTAACCCGTTTACTTTTTTACATGTTATCAACCCTGATTTCAGTGATGGAAGACCAACTGTCTATGGCTCTCCCGAACGACTTCAAAAAATAAAACGTAAATACGACCAGTTTTGTAACGATGGGATATTTGTACAGGACAACCAGCCTTGTTATTATTTATACCAGCAGCAAAAGGGGGAAGACACATTTACAGGTATTATCGGCTGCAGCAGTATTGATGATTATTTTAACGGAGTCATAAAAATTCACGAGCAAACATTAACCGACAGGGAGGAAAAACTAAAACAATACCTTGAAGTATGCGATTTCAATGCCGAACCTGTTTTATTCAGTTATCCTAACGATGCTACCATTGACGAGATCACGGGTAAAGTTGTCGCAACTGCTCCGGAATATGATTTTACAACAACAGACCACGTAAGACACAAGCTTTGGCCTGTAAGTGATCCGAAAACAACTTTAATTATAAGTGATCGTTTCGGGAAAATACCGGCAATTTATATTGCCGATGGTCACCATCGTTCTGCTTCTTCAGCATTGTTGGGTAAATCAAGAAGAGAAAAGAATCCGGGTTATACAGGTCAAGAAGCTTATAATTATTACCTCGGTGTATTTTTTCCTGAATCACAATTAAAAATATATGACTTTAACCGGATTGTTCATGATTTAAATGGTCTTTCTGAAAAAGAGTTTCTGACTAAAATAAAAGCAGTATTTGATGTTGAAGAAAAAAATGCCGGCATTTATAAACCAACCGGAATCCACAATTTCAGCATGTACATTGATAATAAATGGTATTCACTTACACCCAAAAATGGCATCGTAAAAACCGGCGACCCGGTTGGGAACCTCGACGCATCAATTCTTACAGAACATATTCTTTCTCCAATCCTTGGAATTCGTGATCTGAAAACAGATAAACGCATCGGTTTTGTATCCGGGATCAAAGGAATGGAAGAATTGAAAAAAGAAGTGGACAGCGGTCGATCACAAGCTGCCTTTGGCCTGTATCCTGTTTCAATGGCACAATTAAAACTTATAGCCGACACCAACAACATTATGCCTCCTAAAACAACATGGGTTGAGCCAAAGATGCGCAGCGGCCTTGTAATATACAGCCTGAAAGAATAATTAAAATGGCATAGCAGCGGGAGCAACAATAAATAATGGTAAAAGAAAATATTTTAAAATTTAAAGAACTGTTACCCCAACATGTAAACCTGGTGGCGGTTTCAAAAACACAGCCGGCCAATGCAGTATCAGAGGCCTATCAAACAGGCCATAGAGTTTTTGGTGAAAACAAAGTACAGGAACTGGTCGCAAAGTACAACGAACTTCCAAAAGATATTCAATGGCATCTGATAGGCCATCTGCAAACAAATAAAGTCAAATATATTGCGCCATTTATAAGTCTTATCCATTCAGTCGACAGTCTGAAACTTTTACAGGAGATTAACAAACAGGCTGCAAAAAACAACCGGGTGATCGATTGTTTGCTTCAACTCTATATTGCAAATGAAGAAACAAAATTTGGCCTTAGTTATGAAGAAGCTGACTTGTTGCTTTCATCCGAAGAATTCAAACAGTTGAAAAATATCCGAATAGTTGGCCTTATGGGAATGGCGACAAATACCACAAACGCCGCACAGATCAGGAATGAATTTCATTCATTAAAAAATTTTTTCAATATGATCAGATCATTGAACCTGACAAGGGGGACCGAAAATGTTGAACTGAAAATATTGAGCATGGGTATGAGCTCTGATTACCAGATTGCGATAGAAGAAGGCAGTAATATGATACGCGTAGGAAGCATAATTTTTGGTGAAAGGAATTATGCAAATTAGCTCCCCTCACATGGGCGAGTTGATGGCCGTATTAACCGCTTTGACATGGAGCTTCGGCATGTTCCCTTTCACAGAAGCAGCGAAGCGGCTTGGTACAAATGCGCTGAACCTCTTCAGACTGGTTCTTGCGGTAATACTTCTCAGTATCGGGACAATTCTTTTTACAGAAGTTTCCTTTTCCGATCTGTATACCTCCCCTACTTCTCAACATTGGCTTTGGCTGGGAATATCAGGTATCATAGGACTTGCATTAGGTGATTATTGCGGGTTCTCTGCCTTTGTTCTGATCGGGACACGCCTTTCAAGCGTATTTAATACGTTGTCACCCGCTGCGGCTTTGCTATTTGGTTTTTTTATTAATCACGAACAAATAAATCTTATCGGTTTAACCGGAATGACTATCACAATCGGAGGTATTATCTGGTTATCATTAGGCAAAAGCGAAAAACAAAGATCCTCACATCTCGGCCCGGGTGTGTATGTTAAAGGAATTGCCTTTGCAGTACTTTCTGCAATATGTCAGGGTGTAGGGGTTGCACTATCTCAAAGGGGATTAAATATACAGGTTGAAGGATCTAATATCAATGCCATTCACGCGAGCCTTATCCGTATGATAGCGGCAACAGCAGGGGTCGTTTGCATCGCAGTATTATCCGGTCGCTTAATGCAATTTGTTTTACCGGTATTTAAGAACAAAAACAAAGGCATAGGCTATGCTGTCGCAGGAACTGTATTCGGACCTGTTATAGGAATGACATTTTCCATGCAGGCTGTGTCACTCACAAGTGCTTCTGTTGCGCAAACAATATTCTCCTTGCTTCCTGTTTTTGTTTTGGTACTTGCTCACTTTTTTTATAATGAACGAATCACATTTAAATCATTTCTTGGAGCCGTCATTGCAATTGTCGGGGTGATCATACTCATCTGGAGGGATACCATATTCAACAGTTTTTTCAGTTAAATTTTACATAAATATTTTTATGTTTGCACAAATATTCATGCTATGGATACCAATGCTGACAACAACAAAGATTTCTTCGACCCTAAAAAATACAAAACATTAATTGTCGGACAGAAAAATGAAAGTAAGGGCACAACCGACATAATTTCATTGCTCATAAACTCCGAAAATGCCGAAGAGCGCGAAGATGCGCTTCGATTAATAAAAAAGGAACCAACAGCACTCGAACTGCTCATGAATGCCATTGATGATAAAAATCTGTCGGACCATAAGACCCAACTCATTGCTGCCTGCTGGGAATCCGGCATTGATTGCCGAACACAACTTAACTACTTTGTAAACCTTGCGATCAATGAAGATTATCTTGGTTGTATTGAAGCTTCCAGTGTGATTGACGGAATGGATCCGCCCTTGAATCAGGATGAATTAAGCAGATCAGTAAAACAATTGCATGAAGCGATTAAAAAGGCAAGCGCCGAAAAAAAGGAACTTCTGAAACAGCTTGCAGAAATTCTTAGCTCCTATTTACAAAAATAATTAGTTGATAATCAATATTTTATGTTTATTTTAGATTTTCTTTATTTTGTATGTATATACATATATTGTTATTACTTATATTTGTATCAACTAACTAATAAATATCCATAACATGAAAAATGTACAAACAACAATGGCAGCTGCGGCAATACTTACAGTAGCAGGTGCTCAGGCCCAATCAAATTGGACCATAGACGCATCACATTCAAAAGTTCAATTTACAGTGACACACCTGATGATCTCTGAGGTTACAGGCAAATTCAAGGTATATGAGGGTAAAGTAGTGGCTACAAAAGATGATTTTTCTGACAGCCAGATTGAATTTTCAGCTGATGTAAATAGTATAAATACGGATGATGAAGGTCGCGACAAGCATTTAAAATCGGATGACTTTTTCAACGCTGAAAAATATCCGAAGATGACCTTCAAAAGTAAATCATTTAAAAAAGTGAGCGGGAAAAATTACAAACTTATCGGGGATTTGACTATACGTGACATTACAAAAAGTGTTGAATTTGATGTAGTTTACAACGGAAGCATTAAAGATCCATGGGGAAATACAAAAGCAGGATTTAAACTTATTGGAGTTATAAACCGAATTGATTACGGATTAAAATGGAACGCGGCGGTTGAAGCCGGTGGTGTGGTGGTAAGTGAAAAAGTGAATATTACATGTGATATTGAACTCGGTAAACAGAAATAAAAAAACGGATGCTTATTTGATCATTCTGAATGTTTGTCCTGCATTTTCTATACTGCGAGCTGGATAAATTTCCGTATAGATTTATTTAAGGGTTGGAAGTCGGAAGTTCGCAGCCAGAAAACTTCCAGCTTCGGACTTCCGACTTCCGACTTTTTCAAAATGCGACAATTTATCCCGTTTAATGTATAATTACCGGAAATGCAGCACATACATTCAGATCAGGTCAAACAAATTCGACACTCCGGGGTAACGTTCCGTAGTAAAACCTTCAGCATAGTCCACCCCAATAGCCCTGCCAAGACCAGCCATACGGCCGCGCAGGAAGTGAAGAAAATTTTTGGTTGATATCGGCGTTTCCGGTTCTTTGGATGACGGATCGTAAAACTGGGAAGAAAAAGCCAGTATGGATTCCATTTTAATTTTTACAAAAGGTGAAATATCAACAACAAAGTCGGGTTCAATGTACCGATCCTGAATGTAATGGTAAACCGCTTTCGGCCTCCAGGCCTCTTGCTCCTTTCCGTTCTGTTTGGTCGAAATTTTCTTTAGTCCGGAATAAAAACACGCTTCCGAAACAAGTTTCGCTGCGCGCTCGTGGTCGGGATGACGATCGTTAACAGCATTGCACAACACAATTTCCGGCTTATACTGACGGATCTTTTTTACGACCTCCAGCTGATGTTCTTCATCATTCTTAAAAAAACCATCTCTCATTTTTAAATTATCGCGAAACGAAACCCCCAGAATTTTTGCCGCTTTGGCCGCTTCCTTTGTACGCAGTTGTGCACTGCCGCGCGTACCCAATTCGCCTTCTGTGAGATCAAGAATACCAACCTTTTTTCCAAGAGCAATATGTTTCAGCAAAGTCCCGGAACAGGACAACTCCACATCATCCGGATGAGCACCTATTGCAAGAATATGAATTTTCATTGCTAAATTTTAAATTAAAAATTACCGATTACCCGACAACTGATTACCGAATACTTATTTTTTCCCTTCTATCCATTTAATTATCTTTTCATTCATTGGAGAATCATTCGCAGAAACAAAATCAACCCAT
>JAEUTS010000103.1 GCA_016787005.1 Bacteroidia bacterium | reverse complement strand
CGTTAAAAATGCCTGCCTTACTGTTGAGGTTGATATTCTGTGCGGAGAGCTGTTTGTTCCCAAGGCTTTTTCGCCTAACGGTGATGGAGAGAACGAAGTGGAATATGTGATGGGTAATTGCATCAACAACCTTGAGTTCGCGATATTTGACCGCTGGGGAGAAAAAGTATTTGAAACAACTGACATAACAATCGGCTGGGATGGAACATACAAGGGAAAAAAATTAGATGCTGCGGTTTTTGTTTATTACCTGAAAGCTACTGTGAAAGGTGTTGAGGTAAATATGCATGGAAATATTACACTTGTTAAATAACCAAAATATAATAATCACATAAAAATAAAACGCAAATGAAATAGCCATAATCTTTCGGCATACCAACCGACATGAATGTGGCGCATTCCATGTGACTTTTAAAATTAAAATTATATACAAATGAAAACAACAAAAATTACCGGCAAAGGAAAAATGGATCAGGTGCTCGTGTTATGCATTGGTCTCGGACTATTTATCAGTACTGCTGCAATTGCCCAGGATATCCATTTTTCGCAGTTTGACGAAACGCCTTTGCAGTTGAATCCTGCGAATGCGGGTGTACACCATGATGTACGGGCTATTACAAACTACAGAAATCAATGGCAGGCTGTTGGTTCACCCTACAAAACTTTTGCCGCTTCGTGTGAGTTTAAATTACTAAAAGACAAAAAAAATCACCTTGGAATAGGTATTGATTTCTTTAACGATAAAGCCGGCGATGCACAATTGGGATCAAACCAGGCAAACCTGTCGCTTTCGGGCATAGTACCGCTTTCATCAAAAAGTCTTCTTTCGGGAGGACTGATGTGCGGCTTTGCTCAGCGCAGCATGAAGTTTGATAACCTTACCTGGGGAAATCAGTTTAACGGAATGTCCTATGATGCGAATTTGGCTACAGGAGAACCTACCAACGGGGGAAGTTTCACTTATCTTGACTTGGGAGCTGGAGTGCAATACAGCTATGGAACAGACGAGATGTATATTTCGGCAAACAATGCCCGGAAAGTGAATATCGGCTTTTCCGTTTTTCATCCTCACCAACCGGTCTATTCATTCTATGGTAGCACCTCACAGAACCTGCATATGAAAATGGTGTTCCATGGCGCCGCTGCTCTCGGACTTAAAAATACTCCTCTCATTCTTAAACCCTCCTACATTGTATTTGTACAGGGCGGAACAAGAGAGATAACTCCAGGACTTACTATTCAGTATGTTCTACAGGAAGGTTCAAAGTACACCAGGAATAAGAATCCGGCAGCGTTCTCGCTGGGTGGATATTATCGTACCATGGACGCATTTATCGCTACCGCTAAATTCGAATTTTCCAATTATGCCATCGGATTCAGCTATGATGTGAATCTTTCCAAATTAAGAACAATAACTTCCACCAAAGGCGGCTTTGAAATATCCCTGCGCTTCATTGCCCCGGGTGCATTTGGTGCTTCCAGAGCCAGAATTTAATTCAATTGACCGTGAAAAAAATATTTCTTGTTTGTATTTCCACAATCAGTTTGTCCGCTGCTGCGCAAAAAAATGACAGCGTAAAAATTGTCATTTCGAACGTTGGCAAAGAGATCAATTCCACTTATGACGAATACGCCCCTGTAATTTCGGCGGACGGCAGCATCATGATCTTCACTTCGAGAAGACCTTTCACCGAGAAAGAAATAAAAAAAGGGAAGGAAGGAAAAGAAAACGTGTATTCATCGGCATCGAAGAATAACAAATGGCAAACCGCAGAGGCGCTTTCTGTTGCCATCAATGAACCCGACCGCTTTAACTCCGCCATCGCTATTTCCAATGATGGTCAGCATCTGCTGCTTTACCGGGACGATATTAATGCGAATGGCGATATCTGGGAATCATTTCTGAAAGGAACCGAATGGAGCGAACCAACCAAAATGCCCGAGCAGATCAATTCCTCCAAGCACGAATCCTCTGCAAGTATATCGCCCGACGGAAACACGATCTATTTTGTAAGTGAACGCGAGGGCGGACTCGGGGGAAGAGATATCTGGTATTGCACCAAAGATAAAAAAGGCGGAGGCTGGTGGAAAGCGCAAAACATCGGGCCGGAGATCAACTCCACTGGCAATGAAGAAGGCGTTTTCATTCATCCTGATGGAAAAACATTGTATTTCAGCTCTACCGGGCACGGCGGTAAGGGCCAGTATGATATTTTTAAAAGTGTTTTTGAAAAAGGCAAATGGAGCAAACCCGAAAACCTGGGA
>JAEUTS010000090.1 GCA_016787005.1 Bacteroidia bacterium | reverse complement strand
GTCTCCGTCAAAATAAATATGCCCGTTATAATCAGTATCCAATGTACTTAGCACATAAAGCAAGGTCGATTTACCACTGCCTGATGAACCTACAATTGCCACAAATTCACCCTGGTTAACTTTTACATTAACATTCTTCAGGGCCTGGAATTCAACCGGATCGTGGAAGAATTTGTTGAGGTCTTTGGTTTCTATTATTGGTTGGTCATTCATGGTCCTGCGCACAGGCTTTAGTTGGCAAATGGCAGTTAACAGTTGGCAAACGTTTGTCTTTGCCAACTGTTAACTGTCAACTTTTTCATTTACTTCTTATAATATCTATCGGATCAACTTTAGATGCTTTACGGGCTGGTAAGTATCCAGCCACTGCCGTTACTATCATCCCAAAACAAAACGCAAATATGAAAAACAGAGGAGAAGAATTAAAGTGCATATATTCCATAGAAACAAACCCTTTTATATCCATTTTAATGCTACCTACAATCTTCTGAAGCAGCCCGCCGAGCAACAATCCGATAAGTCCGCCAAAAAATCCAATGATAAGAGACTCTATTAAAAAAATAGAACGAATGTCTTTATCCTTATATCCGATCGACTTCAGAATAGCAATATCCGGCATCTTCTCATAAATGATCATCATCAGAATATTAAAAATTCCAAACCCCGAAACAACAAGTATGGATGTAATAACCAGATAGGTTACCATATTCTGAATTTTAAATACGCCAAAAATATTTGCATTTGCCTCCCTCCAATCCATCGCGCGGAATCCAAATTTCTTTTGGTAAAGTTTTGCAAGCTCTCCGGCTTTATCAATGTTTTTCAATTTAATATTAATATCAGTTATATATGACCCATCAACCTGCAGTAATCGTTGAGCATTCCGAAGATTAATATATGCTCTTCGATTATCAACTTCTGTTATTCCGGTTCTGTTAATCCCCACTATTTTCATCTCCAGTGTAACACCTAAAGGAGAAGTAACATTAACGTTGTCATTCATTTGTGCTCCAAGTTGTCCGGCCAATCCCTCTCCAAGGATTATCCCATTAGAAATAGTTTGCAGTTTTAACATGTTGCCGGCTGTCATGTATTGATTAACGCCAAATAAAAGATCTTCCCTAACAATATCCACGCCTGATATCTTACCGGCCACCTCGGCGATTCCGAGTTTAAAAATTGCCTGTGCCCCTAAAAAGGGTGATGCTCCCGCCACCTCAGGATCCTTCTCCAGCAATTGCATGATCTGCAATCCATTTCTGATTTTCGGCAGCTCATCCTTTGGCTTTTGATTATTTACAACAATCCATTTATTGTTTGTGGCATTTGTTTTTGAAAGAATACTTGGCCGGTTTTTTTCCGCTTCATTATAAATGCGAATGTTAGCCGTCGTATTTATTGTCTGGTCAATAAATGTGCTTTGAAAGCCCGACATTAATCCTGCCTGGAAAATAAACATAGCAATACCAAATGTTACCCCCAACATGGCCACAATAGTTTGTCGCTTCTTGGAGAACAAGTGCGTTAACGCGATCTTTATGACAGGAGATTTCAGTTTCAACATTTTATGATTTCAGCCCCGAAGGGGCGGCATGTTTATAGCAAAATTTATATTTATTCGTTTTAGCTCCGTAGGAGCGGCATGTCTTCCAACCATTCAAATAAATATTCTTCTTTGTAAGCGACCTCGTATTTCTTTAATAGCTCTATATATTCCTCTTTAAAACTTTTTGATGAATGATGTTTTTCCTGGTTAAGAATGTAATTGTATACTTTATCCATTTGAGATTGTGAAACTGAAAATGCTCCAAACCCCTCTTGCCATTGAAATTTTCCCTTTATCCACTTTTTACTATTAATAAACCTGGACGAATTGGCTTTAATGTCACGAACTATCTCAGATATACTCATATCTGGCTTTAAACCTATTAATAAATGAACGTGATCCGACATGCAAAATATAGCGATCAATTTTTGATTCTTATTAGTTACAATGCCAGTTGTATACTTATGAAGTTCTTCCCGAAAATCACTACGAATAATATTTTCCTTGCCTTTTACGGCAAATACTATGTGGATGTATATTTGTGAATATGTGTTTGGCATATTAACATATCGCCCCTCCGGGGCTCAATAAATTTTACGTATTAATTTCTATAAACATGTCGCTCCTACGGAGCTAATATTTGGCAAACACGTGATTCTTTAATGTTCCAACTCAATTTTTTAATTCTATATCCGGAACATGTTACGGTTTAACAATTTCTATACTTTCATCCAATCCCTCCAACACTTCTATAAATTGCAAATCTTCCGCCCCCCTTTTTATTTCTTTCAATTCGCCTGAAGATTTTATTTTCACTTTTTTATTTTCAGTTAAAAACTCACGTGGAATAACTAATGTATTTTTCCTTTCGGCAATAATAATATTACCCTCAACAGACATTCCTGAATAAACATTTACAGAAACCGGCAGCTCAATAGAAGCTATTATTTTTGATGTTTTATTTACCTGGTTGATCCGCGGATAGGCTTCCAGTACCTTTCCTCTTAAAATCAATTCCTTGTATGCATCGATCACA
>JAEUTS010000034.1 GCA_016787005.1 Bacteroidia bacterium | reverse complement strand
CACATCTTCAAATTTAGTAAGTGGCAATGTTTCGGGCCTGTCGTAAATATCGTGGTAGGCTTTTATGCCTCCAAGTGTATAGATAAAAAAGCATCTGACACCATTTTCAGAAAAGAAATAGTGATCGCTGTTGGCCGCTTTACCGCGTATTTTTATTTGAGACAAATATTTTTTTTCCTCGTTGATCTTTACCAACTCATCAAATTCTGTTTTAAATACAGAGCCATTCACGATGGTTATGCCCTCGTCGCCCGTGCCAAGCAGGTCGAGATTGATGAGAAATTTAATTTGCTTTAATGGGAATAACGGATGCTCGACATAATGTTTTGAGCCGAGTAAACCTGCTTCTTCCGCGCCAAAGGCCATAAAGGCAATTGAATATTTTGGCGGGTGCTGTGAGTAATGGCCGGCCAGGTTAAGCATCAGCGCGCATCCGCTGGCATTATCATTCGCACCGGGGAAATAGACCTCTTTGCCCATGTGACCCAGGTGATCATAGTGTGCCGAGAAGACGATGAAGCTATCGGGGTATTGCGTACCGGGGATATAGCCAATTATATTCTGCGTCTGGTAATCCCTGATCATTTTATTTTCAATATTTATTTTTATTTTTTTTGATAACGTATCAAAAGCTGCAGCTGATATATGCAACATGGGGATGCGGCCGGTAACAGTAGCGATATCCATGGTGAGTTTATTTTTTTCAATGAACAGAAGCAGGCAATTGCTGCAATCAGGAGTAATCTGTATGTTTTCTCTAATCACAAACGCGATGCGTGATCTTTTTCGGGAATGTGACCGGCTGTAATCCGCGCTGGAAACATTTTTAATTTCGAACAATCCCTTTTTACCGGCAGTCGTGCCTCCCACTATAAAATCCCTGCCCGGGCTGAGTTGTTTTCCATTAATTGAAACGAACATGTTGCCGGGAAACGTGTTTATGTTTAGCCGGAAATTTTGAAAATAGCTTTGACCCCAGAACTTTAAATTGAAATTTTTAAACTCTCCGGCTAAGTATTTTGCTGCCGTCTTATCGCCGTTGTTTACATACCCACGCCCATGCATGGAAGGGGAGGCAAGGGTGTCAATAATGTTTCGCGCGTACTTTAAATCCTGGGAGAAAATGCTATGAACTAAAATGCCAGAAATGAAAAGTAGGAGATATTTCATAGAAGCGTATCGGTTATTGAGTTGGTGAGTTATTTAGTTATTGGGATATTCAGGCAGTACCGGTTTTCACAGTCATCATATTATGTCTGTCAATCAAAAACTAAATAACTCACTAACTTAATAACTTAATAACTCACAACTTAATAACTCATTAACTTAATAACTCACAACTTAATAACTAACCTACTAAACCACTACTTCAGTTTACGTTTAATAATACTCATAAATTTTCCAACCAGCAGATCATCCTCTTTCCACTTGTAAATTTCTTTTATACTGTTCAGGTATGATTCAGCTTCAGCAAAGGAAGGGTAGTTGTTCAATTGATTAACAGCGGCAGTATATTCATTCGCATTGCCTTCAAACAGTTCATTTATAAATTGAAATTTTTCATTAATACCAATAGCAGTATGAATATCGGCAATGGCATCAGTTTTTTTGTCAATCGACTTTTCTGTTTTTTGAGCGCTTTGTGCCGCTTGTTTTGAACTTAAAGCTGTCCCGAACAGATCTGTTTGCACAGGAGGTGTGGTTTCGGAATTCGCTATTGCGGCTTTATTCCCTTTAGTACTATCATGACTTTTTTCATTCAGAAAATGAAGAATTATGGCCTTTTGGTGTAGTTTCTCAATCTTGTTTACAATTGTTTCGAGTTCAAGTGTAGGTATATGATCGTGATCAAGGGCATTGTCAAAATGCTCTTTTATGTTAGCGATAAGGCTTTCAATATCTTTCCTGATTTGATTTTTATCCATAGTTTAGGACTGTAATTATACAGCTAAATATACAATTTTTAGGGCTATTATACCAACTTGCCATCAAGTCTAACAGAATACCATGCGGACTTGATGGCGTAGCTGGTATTATGCCCCGCGGGTTTGGCATACTTGTTAACGGTTGGGTATTACAATGAACGTGGAAGAGATACATAATTACTGCATGCACAAAACAGAAGTAACGGAAGGTATGCCTTTTGGTGACACAGTAGTGGTATATAAGATACTGGGGAAAGTTTTCCTACTGCTTAGTTTGGACGATACTCCTTTGCAATTTAACGCAAAATGCGATCCCGCTAGGGCTATTGAATTGCGTGAACAGTATGATTGCGTTCAGCCTGGCTACCACATGAATAAAAAGCATTGGAATACGATTATAGTGGACGGTTCTGCAAGTGATAAATTACTAATGGAATGGATCGATCATTCATACGATATGGTTGTAAGGGGTCTTCCCAAAAAAGACAGAATGAAGCTGCAGGATCCCGGACAATAAGAACAGGGACTTCAAATTGTCGTAAATATTCAGCATGCTTCATTCAGTGATTTTTAACCTGCACGTTTTCTACACCATTCTCCAATGCGGCGGTACCCAACGGGCTTGCCCGCAACGGTTATAGCGCCAATGGCCCTCTACCCATACCCTATGTGGGCGGCATGCGCCGCGATAAACGGGACCGGGCACAAGAACGAGTGGGGGAGCAACAATAACTCCTACGTGCGGTCTGCAATGTCTATGCGGCCTGTGGCCTTGTGCATTTGCTTCATTTAGGTTTGCTGTACCAAGCATTATGCCCAATACCAGCATTAAAAATTTTGTTTTCATAGTATGGTTGTATATTGAGTTCTGATTATTAGACGCAAATCAGATGCCAGGGTTTAATGGCTCACCAACGAATTTTTTTACGAATTTTGAATGAAGGTCAACCAGTAAATTTTCCCGCTTCTGATTTCCGGCTCCAACTCCCAACTTCCAACTTCTGTCTTCCGACTCCTGACTTCCGCCTCCCATCTCCCGACTTCCGACTCCTGACTTCCGTCTCCCGTCTTCCAACCCCAGTAAATTCATTTTTATTCGTGGTTCGTAGATGGCAATTTTATACCTTTACTATTGTTGATTTAACTATGTAGGATGAAAAAATTAGTTCGATATTTTATACAGGGCATACTGACCGCGGCCCCCTTGTTCATTACCTTTTATATTTTGGCGCTCTTGTTCAATAAGGTGGGTTCGGTATTACATGAGTTGGGTATTACCATTAACCCCTACGTTGATCCCCTGATTGGTTTTTTTGGTGTAATTGTGGTTGTTATTCTGATCGGTATTTTAGCCTCAAGCCTGGTGTTTCAGTCCATAATGCTTGTAATTGACCGTACACTTGAGCGCACCTCTTTTATTAAAACAATTTATTCTTCTGTTAAAGATCTTCTTTCGGCATTTTTAGGCAGCAAAAAGAAATTTGATAAGCCGGTATTGGTGCTTGTTAATAAGGAAACAGGTAATCAGCAGCTTGGTTTTATCACGCAAACCGACCTGAAAGACTTGTCGATCTCTGAAGGTAAGGTGGCGGTGTACATGCCCCATTCTTACGCTTTTTCGGGAGTTTTATTGATAGCGCCCAAAGAAAATGTAACACCGCTTGACGCGGGATCGGCCGAAGTAATGAAGTTTATTGTTTCGGGCGGAGTTACAGATATAGATGACCATAATCAACAAACAAAATAAACCATGCAAAAACTACTGATCACTTTGTTAAGTGTAATGATACTTACACAGCTTACGGCACAAAAAGTTACGGTTAAAGAATCGGGCGATGCGCTTGTAACCACCATTTACGAGACCGACCAGGATGATATTGCCAAAGACTGGAAATCGCTAATGAAAAAGTACGATGCCAAAGTTGAAGTAAGCAAAAATAAAGTAGAGGCCAAGGAGGCTGAAATAAAGAGCCTGTCGGGCGGAAAATTTAACGTGACCGCTACTATGGAAAAAATAAAAGACGGCGAAGTTAAATTGGTTGTGGTGTTTGACCCTATTGCCACAGCCGAATCAAAAACTCCGGATCGTACATCGTACATGAGCGGAGCGAAGGATATTGTAAAGGATTTTGCCTACAAGCGCAGCAGTGAGTCGGTTGGCGACCAGGTAAAAGACGCGCAAAAAGCATTTGACAAGCTCGAAAAGCAGCGTGATGGACTGATAAAGGAGAATGAGAATCTGGCCGATGACATTGAAAAATACAAGAAAAAAATAACTGACGCCGAGCGCGATATTGAAGTGAATAAGGGTAAAATAGAAGACAAGAAAAAGGAGGTTGAAGCGCAGAAGAAAGTGTTGGAGGCGATTAATGAGAAGCAAAGGGCGTTGGATTGATGATTTTAAATTATAATTAGGCGAAACAATGTGGGGCCAATCTACCGCAAAATGGAGTGATACCCGCCACGATGTGGCGGGTATAAGCGAGTTGGTGGCAAGTTTAAAGACGTTTTTTGTTGTTTTTTAGTGAATCGACAAAATTATTTTCATCTTTTTGGCTTTCGATTTTTTTGTTTTTTTACCCACAATTATTTTATAAATTTTACGACCATTAGTTTTGACCATTCAATTAATAATAAAATGAAATGAAAAAAAATAAACTTCTTATTTTTCTCTTCCTAATTCTATTTTCAAATTCTTTTTTTTCACAGTGGGTTCAAACATATGGACCTGCTGGACAAATGGTACTTTCCCTTGCTGTAAAGGGAAACAAATTATATGCTGGTACCTCCAATGGTAATGGTCTCGGTACAGTTTATATGACATTAGACAGTGGGACTACTTGGACATCTATGGGCAATGGATTACCCAATATTAATATTTCGTCTCTTGCCGTTAGTGGTAATAAAATATTTGCCGGCACGAACCCAGGAGGAAGCGATCCTGCTGAAGTTTATTATTCAGGTGATAGTGCATCGACTTGGACATCTATCAGCACTGGGTTAAATATTTCAACGGTTGTTGAAGCCATTGTAATTAAGGATACGTTTTTATTTGTAGGTGGTGGTGGATTATCTCGTTCTACGAATAATGGTGCAACATGGATAACGCTATTAACTGGTCAACATATCCATACATTAATCTTTAATGGTACCGATTTATTTGCAGGAACTCATAGTGGAGGGGTTTTCAAATCAAGCGATTATGGAGCAAATTGGACGACTGCTAATGTAGGTTTGCCAAGTGCACCAGTCCAAACCTTTTGTATAAAAAGTGGAAAAATATTTGCTGGCACTGGATATGCGACTTATGTGTCAAATGATAATGGAGGTAGTTGGGCTTCATGTGGTGGTTCAGACATACAGGAGATTTTTGCAAATGACTCTATTTTAATACGCTATGGTAATTATTCAGGTATTCAACGTTCCTTTAATGATGGAGTTACTTGGGTAAATATTAATTGGGGATTATATGGTCATCCTGTTTATTGTTTTAATTCAATCGCTAATAACATATTTGCAGGAACCGATCATAATGTATATCGTTCGCAAACAAATTTATTAACAGAAATTTCTAATTTATCAGAAATTGAAAATAGTTCAACTATTTATCCAAATCCATTTAGTTCTAATGCAACTATTGAAATTAACGGGAAAGTATCTCATGAGAATATTGAAATTAGTATATATAATTTTGTTGGGAAAGAAATAAAGAAATTGAATAATATCTCGGGGCGAAAAATAAATCTTGATAGGGCAGACTTATCAAATGGTATTTATTTTTATAGGCTAATAAAAAATGATTATTCTTTTGCATCAGGTAAATTTATCATTGAATGATTATTAAACAGTATGTTACGACTGATGTTTTCTGATAGACAGTAAACCAGCCGCCAACAAGGGATTTGTGATAAAACCGAGTTTGTAGTCGCTTTAATCGTTTTTGCTCTTTATAAATTTTGTAGTAAATCGAAAAAGTTATGCCTTTTATTCGGCTTCATCACAACCCCCAAACCATTAGCAGTAATAGTAGAACGACAGACAGTCAAAGCCTAAAGCAATGCCGCCGTGGGGTGGGGCGCTGTATCCCCCGTAAAAGTGGGGTGTCTTTTTATCCTGTGTTCAGCTTTCCGGTGAAAATCCACATGATCACCGCAAAGTTGGTTATTAGTGGAAAAATGTATCATGCAAGCCGAAAAACAAAGCGGACGAAATGCAAATTATGAATTGGTGTAGCCGAAAGACAAAACTAATATGTTGTCTCACCCCTCAACTTAATCCCCAACTCCTTCAACTGTTCCTCACTAATCTTAGAAGGCGCATCAATCATCACATCACGTCCGGAGTTGTTTTTAGGGAAGGCAATATAGTCGCGAATAGATTCGGCTCCGCCAAATAAAGAGCAAAGGCGGTCAAATCCAAAAGCAACGCCTCCATGGGGTGGGGCGCCGTATTCAAAAGCATTCATTAAAAATCCGAACTGTTCACGGGCTTCTTCATCTGTAAAGCCAAGTCGTTTGAACATGAGCGCCTGTAATTCTTTGTTGTGTATTCGTATGGAGCCGCCACCCACTTCAACACCGTTTATTACCATGTCGTAAGCATTTGCACGCACCGCCCCGGGGTTGCTTTCCAGCAGGCCCATATCTTCAGGATTAGGTGAAGTAAAAGGGTGGTGCATAGCGAACCAGCGTTTTTGTTCTTCATTCCAAGCCAGCAAAGGGAAATCAACTACCCATAAACAGGAGAATTTGTTATTGTCACGCAGGCCAAGGCGTGTGCCCATTTCGAGGCGCAGCTCATTAAGGGCTTTGCGTGTTTTGTTGGTTTCGCCGGCAAGTATAAGCATAAGGTCGCCGGGCTGGGCACCAAATGCTTCAGCCCATTTTTTAAGTTCATCAGCATTAAAAAATTTATCAACGCTCGATTTAATTGTGCCGTCATTCTGGTAACGGGCATATACAAGTCCGGTAGCGCCCACCTGCGGGCGTTTTACAAATTCGGTTAATTCGTCCAACTGTTTGCGGGAATACTCTCCGCAGCCCTTCGCGCAAATACCAACAACAAGTTCAGCGTCATTAAATACTTTAAAGGCCTCACCCTGCCCTCTCCAAAGGAGAGGGTTCTTTTGTTCTGAATTTTTCAATTCAACAAACTTCATTTCAAACCTTGTGTCGGGCTTATCACAGCCATATTGTTTCATCGCATCTGCATAGGTCATGTGCGGCAGTGTAGGGATATCAATTCCTTTAACTGTTTTAAACAAATGGCGCACCATGCCTTCAAATGTATTCAACACATCTGCGCGTTCCACAAAACTCATCTCGCAGTCTATCTGGGTGAATTCAGGCTGGCGGTCAGCACGCAGATCTTCATCCCTGAAACATTTTACGATTTGGAAATACCTGTCGAATCCTCCAACCATAAGCAATTGCTTAAAGGTTTGAGGCGACTGAGGTAGAGCGTAAAACTCACCGGGGTTCATGCGCGAGGGCACAACAAAATCGCGCGCGCCTTCGGGTGTTGATTTGATCATGACCGGTGTTTCAACTTCCATGAAGCCAATGCTGCTAAGATAATTTCGGGTGGCAAGGGCCAGTTTATGGCGTAACTCCAATGCTTCACGAACGGGATTCCTGCGAAGGTCGAGGTAACGGTATTTCATCCGTAATTCTTCACCGCCATCCGTATTGTCTTCTATAGTGAAAGGGGGAGTCTTTGAGGAATTTAATAGTACAATATTATTTACGAGTATCTCGATCTCGCCGGTTGCCATCTTTAGGTTTTTGTTACTTCGCTCACGTACAGT
>JAEUTS010000242.1 GCA_016787005.1 Bacteroidia bacterium | reverse complement strand
GCAATGGCACAATACGAGCCATCTCCGCCGCGGGGTGTAACCCAGGGCGTTAAAGGATTCGCATTGTTGGTGAACCAGCTGCCATTGTCCTGCGCTCCTGCAACGATGACGTTATTCCCCGACGTTGCGTGATCTATCGCGCAGGTATAGAACATGGAAGTGACATACCCATTATTCAGAGATGTCCATGAAATTGTATCGGCTGTATTGTCTGTTGTTTTGAAAACTCCTCCATCATTACCGCACAGCATCTTTTTCGGATCAGAGTTGTAAAACAAAAGCTGGTGTTGGTCGGGATGATGATTTTTGTACATATTAACCACCGGTAATTTAGCACCCAATTCATAACCTCCGATATAGGTTGTATTGCCCGAAGTAGAGAATCCATCTGTTGATCGAAAAAGATTCGTTCCCCCGATAAAAACAGTATTGGCATCATCCGGTTTCACTTTTACAACAAGGTCATATCCTCCCTGCGCATTAAATGTATTGAAAGGCCGTCCGGTTTTTGGCAGGTTGGCCGATCTGTCTTCCCAAATTCCGCCGCTTCCGGTTCCGTCGCCGGAAACATAAGTATATTTCCAAAGACTATTCCATTCAACACTTCCCTGGAAATTTGTATCAGGTGTTCCGAAACCCGGAGTGGAGCCAAGAAAGTATACCTGGTTCTCATCAGATGGGGCATTGCCAATAATGATCCTGTTGAATTTAGTCGGAAAGCCGGCCGGAATGATATTTGTAAATGTAACACCATCCTCTGATCTCCAGATACCTTTATCAGGACCCTGACTATCGAGCGTTGCGTAAACAACACCTTTTTTTGGGGTTACCAGCACATCCGCGTAATAAGAATAGGTTGAACCTCCTCCTTTCGCAATTGTCCATGTCGTACCTCCGTCAATACTTTTATAAATGACACCGATGGTTGCAGCGTAAACGGTATTGTTAACTGTATCCGCAGGGTTACAGGCAACATTCCACACTACATCAAAGAATTTTTCAAATGTATGAGGGGTATTTGAATTGGTCGATGTTAAAGGACTCCATGTTATACCTCCATTGGTAGATTTGTAAAGTCCATTGCCAAGAAAGTAGGCTCCACCCGCCGAGGCTGAAGCACCTGTTCCTTCGCCCGATCCGTAATACCAGGTGTTTGTTTTTCCTGGACGGATGTCCTGCGCGATGCATGATACATTTTGAAGCTGGTTGATATCAGTGGTTTGGGTCCAGCTTGTTCCTCCATTAGTGGAGCGCCAGAGGCCGCCGGAATTTGTGCCGGCCAGGATAATATTTTCATCGGTGACATCAATTGCTAAAGCGCGGGTACGCCCTCCGACATTATAAGGGCCGCGTTGATTCCAGGTTGCACCTGCTGTTTTAAAATTTTGGGAAGCAAACATGGCGTCATTGGGAATGGTACGTGCAAAAGCCAGTTCAAGTTCACGTATATGATCAGGTATACGTCCGGTGGCCGGATCGCGCAGGCGCATCAATTCATAGTTGTAACGGGCATCTGCGTCATCGGCCGATCCGATGCTCATGGGTTCGCCGGCTGGCATTAACTTAGTCTGTGTATGCGTGGATACATTATAAAGAAAAAGAATTGCCACAAAGGCAATTATTGTTGATAGGATAAACGAATGTGATAATTTCATATGTAGATATAATTAAAGTTCTGATTGTCATATGGAATACGCCATGCAATCTTCATTTTATTTTGTCTCGGCTTAGCCGATATGGCTATTTCATTGAATTTAAGATTTGATCAAATATAGTGAAAATGCTATTCTTTTACCCGGCCTGAAATGCCTGCATTTTTTGCTTCCATAAAGGGGGGATTTCAATTGTCTGGTTTGTTTTGTAATTTATACAAACTAAAACCGTCATACCGGTAGCTACTTCTGTTTCTTGCCCGTTTTCCGACTTTACAATTGAGCAATTCATGTCAAAACTTTTAGTGCCAAAGCGTGACACCCATACATAAACAAAAACTTCATCTTCGAGCAGGATGGGCTGCTTAAAAGTTATTTCAACTTTCGCCATAATAATTCCTTCTGTACTCCAGTCAATGGTTTTAGTACCCATTACGGTTTTGAAAAAATTTACACGGGCCAGTTCAAAGTAGGTGAGGTAATTGGCATTGTTAACATGACCAAGTTTGTCGAGGTCTTTGAAGCGGAGTTGGATTTGGGTTCTGTGGTGTTTCATAAAATCAACGAATAACGAATAAAAAGCGAACCTTCCTATCGGCAGGCAGGTTTACGAATATCAACTCCAAATTTGTGTCATTCCGATCCCGCTTTTTGCGGGAGAGGAATCTGGATGTGTGAAAGCCTGGCATAGACACATCCAGATCCATCGCTTCGCTCTGGATGACACAGTTTTGGCTATTTTTATTTGCGATCTAGTTTTTCAAAGATTGAGTTATTACTCTTATACTCCGGTACTATTTGTTTCATCTTTCCAACGATCGCAAGATTGTCCTGCTTATCAAATAATGATACGAGCGAATCAATTTCGCCGGAAATAGTTTCGTAATCATATTCTCGCACTTTGGCAATAAGTATTTGCCCGTGATGCGTTGGTACTGTATTCTCACTGTTGTTCAACAATTCCTCGTAAAGTTTTTCACCGGGACGGAGACCGGTGTATTTAATGTATATGTCTTTATCAAGCGTCATGCCTGAAAGTTGTATCATTTTTTTTGCGAGATCAACGATCTTAACTGATTTACCCATGTCGAAAATGAATATCTCTCCACCTTTTCCCATGGCTCCTGCTTCAAGTACCAGCTGGCAGGCTTCAGGTATGGTCATGAAATAACGGGTAATATCGGGATGTGTAATGGTTACCGGGCCCCCGTTTTCAATTTGCTGGCGGAAGCGGGGTATCACCGATCCGCTGGAGCCTAAAACATTTCCGAAACGGGTAGTAATGTATTTGGTGGTTGACTTTTTGTTCAGCGATTGTACATAAATTTCTCCGATCCGTTTTGACGCACCCATAATACTGGTAGGGTTTACGGCTTTGTCGGTTGATACCAGTACAAATGTTTCAGCTTTGTATGTATTGGCGAGGTCTGCAATGATCTTTGTTCCTAAAACATTTGTAAGTATTGATTCCGATGGATTATTTTCCATCATGGGCACATGCTTATATGCCGCGGCGTGAAAAATAATCTGCGGTTTAAACGTGCTGAATAGCTTGTCCATTCGCTCTTTTACACGTATGTCACCGATTACGATCTCAAACTGACCGGGCTTT